>JAURVW010000825.1 GCA_030655275.1 Solirubrobacteraceae bacterium | reverse complement strand
ATCCGACCATTGCCAGTAACTGTCGTAGCGCAGCGCCTGGCGCAGACCGGGCCCGGCCAGTAGCGTGCCACTGGTCGAGAAGGCCGATGTGGCATTGAACAGGCGCAGCTCGCCCGTCCACATGGTGGCACGGGTGGCGCCGAGCTGGCTGGCCAGATCGTAATTGAGGACCGCACCCGGACTGGCGCTGGCGGGCGCGCTCACGCGGGTGGCGCGGGCGGCGGCCAGAAATGGGGCGCGCAAGGCGTCGTCCACATGCAGTGCCACGCTTTGGCTGGCCACGTCCAGCGTGTAGCGCAGGCCGGCCAGGCGGTCGAGCGCAATCTCGCCCTCCACCTCGGCCTGTCCCAACGCCGCGTCCGCGAGCCCGAGCTGGCGCAAATTCGAGGCACTGGTGCGCAAACTGCCGTTCGCGCCAGAAAACGGCATGATCAGGCCACTGGGGCGGCCATTCACACTCACTTCCAGATACAGCAGATCGCTCGCTGGCGCAGCTTGCGCGCAGGCCGAGCGCGCGGCCATCGTCGCCACCAGCAGCGTGAACGCCAGCGCCGCGTGCGAAGCACAATGCGCGGCCGGGCGCACCGGCGCGCGCCTAGTCCGCCGGCGCACTGGCAGCCACCAGCGGCCGGCTATTGACCACCGCCTCGACCGCCAGCGGACCATCCAGTGCAGCATCCGGCGCCAGTGCCAGGCGCCATTCGCGCGTGCGCCCGGCCAGCACATAGCCGAACAAACCCTGGCTGATCTGGAAGCGCGCGCCGGCGCGATTGGACAGATGCAGCACCCCGATCTGGGCGTGGCGCGTGCCGCTGTTGGCAACGCGCAGCATCCAGGCGCCGTCGCGGCGGAAGGTGGACCAGGCCAGGGTTTCATTGCCTGGCTGGGGCGGCATCACAAACACCGGCACCGAATAGCGCAGGCGGATATCGACCCCCGTGCTGGCGCCGCCCTGCTCGCGCGCCACTTCGTCAATCAGGACCCGGTAGCTGCGCTCGGCCGCAGGCGCGCCGCCATTTGGCCGTACCAGACGCACGGTCTGGGTCGCGCCAGGGGCGATCTGAACGATCGGGGGACTGGCCACCAGTTCGCTCGTTGGCGCCAGCACATCGGCGCTGCGGTCCTGGTCCCAGCCAAACACGCGCACCTGGCCATAGATCGGCGTGCTGCCGGTATTTTGCAGCGTGATCCCGGACGCGCCCTGTTCGGCGCGCAAGGTGATCGAGACGGGCGAAATCTGCAGACTGGCCGCCTGCACCGCACCGGCACCCCAGACGGCGATGACAAGGGCGGCGGTCGGCAGGCGCATAGGCTAGAAGTAAACCGTGGCGGTAATGGTGGACTTGTAAGCGTCCGGCAGCGGCGTGGCCTGGACCGGCACTTCGCCGTAGACGGTCAGCGCCTGGGCGGCGCCGTTGCCGATCCCGCCGCGCGTGTCGGTGCCCTGGGTATTGCCCCA
>JAURVW010000823.1 GCA_030655275.1 Solirubrobacteraceae bacterium | reverse complement strand
GAGCGCGACGAAGGCGGTCAGCGAGGCGCGCCGACCGGCGTGCGGCGGCTCGGTCGGCGTGAGCACCTGCTTCGGCGTGGCATCGGTGGCGCTCATCGCAGTTCCCGTCCGGTGAGGTGCACGAAGACGTCCTCGAGGGTGCCCTCGAGGCGCCGGAGCGACACGAGGGTGCCGCCGGCCGACTCGACCGCCTGCGCAACGGCGGCCGGCTGCGCGTCGCCGAAGAGCCTGGTGCGCGTGCGGTCGCCGACCTCGTCGGTCTCGGCTCGGCCAAGGGCATCGAGTCCGCCGGGGACCGGCGCCTCGGTGATGAGCTCGAATCCCTCCCCGCTCGGCAGGAGCTGCCGGAGCCCACGCGGCGTGTCGAGGGCGATCCGCTCCCCGTGGTCGACGATCGCGATGCGGTCACAGAGGCGCTCGGCCTCGACCATGTCGTGGGTGGTGAGCAGGATCGTCGTGCCGCCGGCCTTGAGTGCCTCGATCTGGTCCCAGAGGAAGAGACGGGCCTGCGGGTCGAGGCCGGTGGTCGGCTCGTCGAGGAAGAGGATGCGCGGGCGGTGCATCAGCGCCCGCGCGATCATCAGTCGCTGCGCCATGCCGCCGGAGTAGAAGTCGACGCGGTCGCCGCCGCGGCCCTCGAGCCCGAAGGCGCGCAGCAGTTCCTCGGCGCGCTCCTTGCGTTCGCGGCGGGAGAACCCGAAGTAGGCCGCGTGGAAGGTGAGGTTCTCGAGCGCCGTGAGGGACCGGTCGAGGTTCGGGCGCTGCGGCACGACGGCGATCCGCTGCTTGACGGCGGTCGGGTCCTTCGACACGTCGAAGCCGTCGACGGTGACGGAGCCGCCGGTCGCGACCACGCGCGTGGTCATCACGCCGATCGTGGTCGTCTTGCCAGCGCCGTTCGGTCCGAGCAGTCCGAAGATCTCGCCGGGGTGGATCTCGAACGAGATGCCCTTGACGGCCTCGTCGGGGGCGCCGGCGTAGCGCTTGCGCAGCTCCGCGACGGTGACGATGGGACCACTCACCCGCCCCAGCCTACGAGAGCCGCGGGCTGTCCCCGCGCCACCCGGTGGTGGCGCCGGCCGGCGAAGCCCGCCGGCCGACGACCGGCGACCGGCGAACCGCCGCCTACGCGGTGGCGGCTTCCTTCTTCGGTGCCGCGCGCTTGCGCACGGCCTTCGGCTTGGCCGGCGTGACGAGGTCCTTGAGGAACCGGCCGGTGTAGGAGGCCTCGACCGAGGCGACCTGCTCGGGCGTGCCGATCGCGACGACCTCGCCACCCTCGTCGCCACCCTCGGGACCCATGTCCACGAGGTGGTCGGCGGTCTTGATCACGTCGAGGTCGTGCTCGATCACGACGACGCTGTTGCCGGCGTCGACGAGGCGGTTGAGCACCGTGAGCAGCCGCTCGACATCGGCGAAGTGCAGACCGGTGGTCGGCTCATCGAGGATGTAGAGCGTGGTGCCGGTGCTCACGCGCGCGAGCTCGTTGGCGAGCTTGACGCGCTGCGCCTCGCCACCGGAGAGCGTCGTCGCGGGCTGCCCGAGCCGCACGTAGCCGAGGCCGACATCGCGCAGCGTCTCCAGGCGGCGCCGCAGCGGCGGGATCGCCGAGAAGAACTCGACGGCCTCGTCGATCGGCATCTCGAGCACGTCGGCGATCGACTTGCCCTT
>JAURVW010000822.1 GCA_030655275.1 Solirubrobacteraceae bacterium | reverse complement strand
ATCGACCATCTCGACACGGATGCCTGCTTCGCGAACGAGGCGGTCGACCTTGGAAACCCCCACCTCTCCGAAGCGCCGTCGCATAACGATATGTGATTCGAGCAGAGTCGCTGCCGACATGACGGGCGCAGGGTCTGCGAGCAAAGTGCGTTCGAGATCGGGACCATCCGTCTCGTCGATCAGGATGGCGACAACCGCTGACGAGTCGACGATCACCGCGGAAGCCCGGCTTCGTCGTACATCTCGTCCATGATCTCTTCGTAGCTCGGCCCGATGACCGGGAGCTTTCGAGCCTCTTCGACAACCGCACGGATGGCCGCACGCTTCCGCTCGACCTCCGCTTCCTTCGCCCCCTCGAGCTCGGCGATCCGCCGCCGCACGGCATCCTCGACGGCACTCGTCTGACTCTGTCCGGTGAGCTCGGCCAGCTGACGCACGAGCGCATGCGTCGTCTCGTTCTTGATGTTGAGGCTCATGTCTACCATTCTACCCTCGAAGTCTACCCTGGTAGAACGCACCCAGCCAACACTCAGGAATCGATAGTGTGGCTCCAGCGCTGTCGCGATCCCCCGAGCGACGCCCCCGAACCTGAGGAGCCCCATGGCCCTGTGGAAGCTGCATGGAAACGGCCGCACGGTTGAGGCCGGCGCCGTCGTCACGCCCGAAGAGCGGCTGAACTGGCCGGCGACCATCGCGATCGGCGCTCAGCACGTCGTCGCCATGTTCGGGGCGACGTTCCTGGTTCCCACGCTGACCGGCTTCCCGGTGTCGACGACGCTGCTCTTCAGCGGTCTCGGCACCCTGATCTTCCTGCTGATCACGAAGAACCGGCTGCCCAGCTACCTCGGCTCCTCGTTCGCGTTCATCGCCCCGATCACGGCGGCCGTCGCCGCGGGCGGCACGGGCTCGGCTCTCGCCGGAGTGGTCGCCGTCGGCATCCTGCTGGCCGTCGTCGGCCTGGTCGTGCAGTTCGCCGGCCTCCGCTGGGTGGACGCGCTCATGCCCCCGGTCGTCGCCGGCGCCATCGTCGCGCTC
>JAURVW010000812.1 GCA_030655275.1 Solirubrobacteraceae bacterium | reverse complement strand
GCGCAGCGTCTGGCCGAGCTGCTGACGAGTCACCCGTCGCTCGGCGGCGTCACGGCCGGGCTGTACACGGGGCAGCAGGGAGCGAAGCGCACGAAGGTCAGCGCCGACAGCCTCATCACCGACCGGACGGTGATGCAGAGCAGTCCGCCGGACATCCTGCTGACGAACTACAAGATGCTCGATCAGCTCCTACTTCGGCACGCGGACCGCAAGCTGTGGAGCGCCAGCGCAGACTCGCTGCGGTACCTCGTCCTCGACGAGTTTCACACCTACGACGGCGCGCAGGGCACCGACGTCGCGATGCTGCTGCGCCGCCTCGGGCTGGCGCTCCGCGCACACGGCCGCGACGGCGTCGGGCCGCTCGCCGGGGTCACGCCCGTCGCGACTTCGGCCACGCTGGGGGACGGCGGCGAGCCGACGGCGATGCTCGAGTTCGCCGAGACGGTCTTCGGCGTCCCGTTCCCGCGGGATGCCGTCGTCACCGAGTCCCGACTCTCCGTCGACGACTGGATCGATACGGCCTCGCAGGTGTCGGGAGTCGCGGTCGACGGCGCGGAACTGGTCTCCGCCCTCCTGGCCGCCGAGGCCCGTTGCGGTCCGGATCCGGAGCCCGCGGCACTCGCCGGCGAGGTCACGCCGGTGCTGTTCGACACTTCGGCCGGAGCACGGCTCGCCGACCTCGTCGCCGCCCACCCGCTCACCCGCAGGCTCCTCGATATCTGCGGCGACGCCACGCCCCTCGACGCGGTCGCCCGGATGGTCTTCCCGGGAGTCCCGGTCGTGGCTGCCCGGCGGGCGCTCGAGGTCTACGTCGGCGTGCTGAGCCACCTGCGCGCGGACGAGGGGCGCGGCATGCCCTCGGTCGAGTTGCACCTGTGGGTGCGCGAGCTGACACGCCTCGACCGCGAGGCGGCCCCGGCGCCCGCCTTCGCGTGGGGCGACGACGGCGGCATTCCGATCGATGCGGACGTCGACGGCGATGGCATCAGCGCGAGCCAGCCC
>JAURVW010000808.1 GCA_030655275.1 Solirubrobacteraceae bacterium | reverse complement strand
CGGGGCCAGCGATCCGAGCCAGGTAGCCAGCCAGGTCGAAGCCTCCGAGCGACGGGTAGGAACCGGTGGCGGAGATCGTTGCGACCGGCGACGGCAACTCACAGGTCGGTGGGCCGGCAGGCCGCAGGTTCGGAACGGCGGTCAGCTTCACCCCGCCCTTGTCGGTCCACGCGATGAGGTCACCGGTGGGGGAGACCGTCGGATATTCGGGTTCGTCGGCCGTCGGGACGCCGAGGAAGCAATCGTCGACGTAAGGCAGTCCAAGCCCCTCGGTGCGGGTCACGTTGATCCGCTGGACATCGTTGCCGCCACCAGTCTCTTCGTCGACCTCCGCGATCACGATCTTGCCGTCGTCGGACGTGTCGAGCGTGAGGTAACTGTGGTTGGGCAGGTTGCCGACGCTCAGCCACGGGACGAAGTCGGTGCTTCCGATGCTCTCGGCCGACTGGACCCCGATCGTGGTCTCGTTCAGCGTCCCGACGACGCGGTCGCCGGCCGCAAGGGAGACGAACTGCGCCGAGCTCACGCTGAGCGGCCCGAGCGTCGGCGTGACCACCGTGGAGGAGGGCAACACGTAGAAACCCTTCTGCAACGAGCTGGCCGGGAAGGCGGTGTAGGCCGAGTAGCCGTAGATGATCGCGCCGCCACTCGCCGTCACGTTGATCCCGAGCGGATACGCGTAGGACGCACCGGCCTGGCCGCGGGCCAGTGGTCCTCGGTACTGGACGGTGCCCTGCGGGTTCCAGACGGTGAAGCGCGAGAGGTCGGCGATCTTGCCGGCTTCGTTCTGGACGCCGACGATCCAACCCTGCGGGTTCTGCGACACCGCGGTCCAGTCGCCCTCACCGCCGCTCAGGCGGGTCTTGCTCGACCCATCGGTGTTCGCGACCCAGACCTCCTTGGCGTCGAGGTACGCGAGGCTGGTGGCGGAGGCGGAGGCCGGGAACGTCAGACCGGCCGCCACCATCGCGGCCGACAGCATGACGCGGCGATGGTTCTGGCGCATAGGCGCAAGGGTAGCCACAAGCGGTCATCCGGCGTCAGGAACGTGGCACCCAAACCCATGACGCGGGATCGACGAGGGACACGCGCCCCGATCGAACGTGGGTCAGTTCGAGGGTGGCCAGTCGAGCGTCGCATCCTCGAATGGAATCGCGGCCCAGTCGGCGTAGGCCTCGATCGAATCCTCGGTGTCCACCGGGGAGGACGCGCCGTGTCTCGCCGCGAGCTCGCTGTGCGGATAGAAGGTGCGCCGGTCGGAGGTGCGCGCGCCCATCATGAGGATGGAGCACGGGCCGTCCCCGGCGCCGACGAAGGTGTGCGAGACGCCCGGCGGTACGTGCACGAAGTCCCATGGACCGAGTTCGCGCTCCTGGCCGCCGATCAGCGCGAGACAGTGGCCGCTGATCACGAGGAAATGTTCCTCCACGTTCTCCGCGTGGTAGAGCCCGCTCGTGTCGCCGGGCTCCAGGACGCGGATGTTCACGCCGACCTCCGCGAAGGGCTGATCGGGCCGCTCGAGGCGCACCCACTTGCCCGCGCGTTCGTGATGGACGGTGGAGGCGTCGGCGACGTTGAGGACGTACCAATCCGGAGCAGGACTCATACGGCCAACCTAGATGAGTGGTCGCGTGCTCCAGGCCGGCACAGGAAGTTCTCGCGACATGCGCCCGGTCGCGCGTCGCGCGCCTCGGTGCGGTCGCGCTTCCTCCTATCCTGGAGAGGCGTGCCGCAGCCCAGGAACCAGAACCAGGAGACGGCCGAGGAGCGGGCCGCGCGGCTGCGCGAGGACCGGCTCCGGCTGCCCGACGCGCCCGGCGTGTACCTGTTCCACGACAAGCGCGGCAAGGTGATCTATGTCGGCAAGGCGAAGTCGCTGAAGAAGCGCGTCGCCAGCCACTTCGTGAACCCCGTTCGGCGCGGCGGCAAGACGCTCCCCGGAGAGGCCGACCGGATCGACACCATCGCGGTCTCGAGCGAGACCGAAGCGCTGCTGCTCGAAGCGAACTTCATCAAGCAGTACCAGCCGGTGTTCAACATCCGGCTTCGCGACGACAAGTCCTACCCGTACCTCGCGATCTCGCTCGACGAGCCGTTCCCCCGGCTCTACTTCACGCGTGAGCGTCACCGCAAGAACCGCCGCTACTTCGGGCCCTACTCGTCGGCGCGCAAGGTACGCGAGACCCTCGAGACGCTCCAGAAGATCTTCTTCATCCGCTCCTGCACCGGGGAGGAGCCCGGTCGGCGCAGCGGGTCGCCGTGCCTGGACTTCCACATCAAGCGATGCGAAGCGCCCTGCGTCGGCAACGTGACGGCCTCGGAGTACCGGGCCGGCGTGACGAACGCGATCAAGGTGCTCGAAGGCCACGTGCGTGAGGTCGAGGCCGGCATCGAGCAGCGGATGCGCGCCGCCGCGGCTGCCGAGGAGTTCGAGACGGCCGCGCTCGAACGCAACCGGCTCGTGGCGCTGAAGTCTCTGAGCGAACGGCAGCGGATCGTCGCCGACAACGACGAGACGCTCGACGCGGTGGCCGTCGCCGCCAACGGCGAGGACGCGAGCGTGCAGGTGTTCCAGGTGCGCGACGGGCTGCTCGCCGACCGGCAGAGCTTCTACCTCACGGGCGACGCCGACCAGACCGCGATCGAGGTCGCCTCGGCCTTTCTCGTGCAGTACTACCGCGAGACACCGCTCGTGCCCCCGCTCGTGCTGCTCCAGACCGCGCTGCCCGAGCAGGAGATCATCCGCGACGCCCTGGAGGAGATCCGCGGCGGCCGGGTCGAGCTGCGTACGCCGGAGCGGGGGGAGAAGCGACGCATCCTCGATCTGGCCGAACGCAACGCCCACCTTGCCCTCGGCCAGGAGAAGCTCCGTGCGCAGCGCAAGCGCGAACAGCTCACCGGCGCACTCGGGGAGCTGCAGGACGTGCTCGACCTGCCGACGCTGCCGCTCCGCATCGAGTGCTTCGACATCTCGACGCTGATGGGCACGAACACGGTCGCCTCGATGGTGGTCTTCGAAGGCGCGGAGCCGAAGAAGTCGGACTACCGCCGTTTCAAGATCAAGGGCCTCGAAGAGGGGCAGACCGACGACTTCGCCTCCATGAACGAGGTCCTCGAACGACGCGTGGCGCAGTACCAGCGGCAGAGCGACCGCTCACCCCACGACCCGTCACGCGACGGCTCCTTCGCCGCCCGTCCCGACCTCCTCGTGATCGACGGTGGCAAGGGCCAGCTCTCGGCGGGCATGAAGGCCCTCGGGCCGCTCATCGCCGACGGCGTGCAGGTCGTGTCGCTCGCCAAGCGCATCGAGGAGGTGTTCGTCCCGGGCCGCCGCGACCCGTACGTCCTCGAGCACGACACGCCCGCGCTCCAGCTCCTCCAGCGCGTGCGCGACGAGGCGCACCGCTTTGCCATCACGCACCACCGACAGCGCCGCGACAAGCAGCTCACCGAATCGCTGCTCGATGCATTGCCGGGCGTCGGCCCCGCCCGCAAGAAGCTCCTCATCGGGCACTTCGGCTCGCCGGACGGCGTCGTCAACGCCTCCCGCGACGCGCTGGAGGCCGTGCCCGGCCTGCCGACGCCCGTTGCCCGCGCCATCCACACGGCCCTGCACCGCGGCACCGCGCGCAGCTGAGTCGCATGACCGCCCCGTCGAGTCGAAGGTCGCCGTCATCTCGACGGACGACCGCCCTGTCGAGTCGCAGGTCTCCGTCGACCGCACGGCGGCCGCTGCTCGCCTCGCTGATGGCGCTGTCCCTCATCGCAGGGTGCGGAGGGGGCGACGCCGACCGCGCGGGCGCGGCGACGACCCCGACTGCGTCCTCGGCCGGCCAGTCTCCGACGGGCGCAGGAGCAGCGGCCGGTTCCGATCCCGCGACGCCCGGCGCGTCGTCCTCGTCCAGTCGCGATGGCGACGGGCCGCTGCGCTACGCCGTCCTCGGTGACAGCTATTCCAACGGACAGTCCGTGTCGCCCTCTGCGGCCTGGCCGGTCGTGATGGCTCGGCAGCTCGACGACGACGGTTTGGCGGTCGAGATCGTCGCGAACCCATCGGTGACCGGCGCGACGACCGCGCAGATGCTGACGACCGGTCTCCCACCCATCCGCGCCGCGCGGCCGGACGTGATGACGGTGATGCTCGGCGTCAACGACCAGGTCCAGGGGAGAACGATCAAGCAGTTCGCCGCCGATGAGGACCGGGCGCTGCGCGAGGCGATCGCGATCACCGGCTCGGCCGACCGCGTGCTCGCCGTCGACATCCCCGACTACTCCGTCACGCCAATGGGTGCGCGGTTCGGTGCACCCGCCCAGATCGCGGGCGACATCGACGCCTTCAACGCCGTCGTCCGACAGGTCGCCGCGCGCCGCAAGGTGGAGTTCGTCTCGATCGTCGACATCAGCCGGCGCCTGGGCTCCGGTGGCATCTCGAGCGACGGCCTACACCCGTCCGAAGCCCAGCTCGCCGCGTGGGCCGAACGGATCGCCCCGGTCGCACGTCGCGAGTGGCGCGACATCGAACCGGCCGGCCGCTGACTAGGGAACCTGCGGACCCCAGAGCACCAGCAGCCCGAACAGTACGAGCGCGATGAGTGCGCCTTGCTTGGGCCGGATGCGCGCGAGCGGCGAGATTCCGTGCTCGTCCTCGCCCGCCAGCAGGTCGCCGCGCGGGTCGTCGGCGTTGCCGGCGCTGAGGAAATCGTCGTCCACGAGGTGAGTATCGCGCGCCCCGCTCGCGGTGGCGCCGCCTCCGCGCGAAGATCTCGTTGCGACCGGTGACACCGCGTCGCCTTGGCGCTAGCGTCGGGGGGAGTGACCGATCCGACGCCCCCGTCCGCCGACAGCCTCTCGAGCGCCAGCGAAGGCCCGGTGGTGCTGAAGGACTTCGTCGTCATCACGGGCTATTCCGGCGCCGGCAAGTCGACGGCCATCGACGTCTTCGAGGACCAGGGTTACTTCTGCGTCGACAACCTCCCACCGGAGATGATCGCCCAGCTCGTCGAGCTGTTCCGCCACCCCGGCAGCAAGGTCGAGCGCGCCGCCGTCGTCTGCGACGTGCGCGGCGGCTCCTACTTCGAGGCCCTGAACTCGGTCCTCACGAATCTTCGCGAGCACGGGACGGTCCATCGCGTCGTCTTCCTCCGCGCCGAGGACGAGGTCCTCATCACGCGCTACAAGGAGACCCGTCGCCGCCACCCGCTCGCGCCGCACGGCTCCGTCGCAGACGGCATCGCCCTCGAGCGCAAGGTGCTCGGCCCCGTCGAGGCACTGGCGGAGACGGTCATCGACTCCGGCGGCCTCACCGTCCACGAACTGCGGCGCCGGATCGTCTCCGAGTTGCTGCCGCGCGAGGCGACCGAGCGCATGTCGGTCACGTTCGAGAGCTTCGGCTTCAAGCGGGGCACCGTGCGCGACGCCGACCTCGTGTTCGACGTGCGCTTCCTCCCGAACCCGCACTGGGACCCGTCGCTGCGGCCCAAGAACGGCCGCGACAACCCCGAGGTGCTCGCCTACATCGCCGCCGACGGCCAGCTCGGTGAGTTCTACGACCGCCTCTTGCCGCTCCTCGATTTCCTCCTGCCGCTCTACACCGCCGAGGGCAAGGCGCACGTGACGATCGGCATCGGCTGCACCGGCGGCCGTCACCGCTCCGTCGCCATCGCCGAGCAGCTCTCCACGCGCTACGGGGCCGGCGACCAGTACTGGGCCGAGGCGCGCCACCGCGACCTCCTCGCCGGCGGCTGACCGCGCAATCGCGACCTCGTCGCCGGCGGCTGAGCGGCGCCGCCCCAAACCTTCTCGCCGGCGGTTGAGCGCGCCACCGCAACGGGTCGCTCGGCGTTGCGCCGCCGACTTGAGCCGCGACTCCGACGACTGGACGCTGCCCCTACCCGACTGCCGTCCGGCGCTACCGCGCGGCCCGGTCGGTTCTGGCCGCGGACGCTGCACAGCATCGACCGAACGTCCACGCGCAGGTAACCCACTTGCCTGTACCCAGGGCCAACCAGAACCCGGTGCATCTCGCACCGGCAGGTGGTGCCCTTCAGTACCGGAGAAGCGCTGCAAAACGGCCCAGTGAGCGGTCGCGCACGGTTCTCCCGGATACCACTCAAAGGCCCTTGACACCTTCCGAAGACGGGCAGAGAGTGAGACCACGGACCGCTTCTTCCCGGGCGGCTCCCACCTCTGACCAACCACACTCGGCGCCGCAGGGCGACCGGCAGAAGGACGTCACCCAAATGACCCCACGCTTCGTGAACAATGCCGCCAACCCGGGCGCCATCCTGTTGACGGGAGCGTCGGGCCTGCTCGGCGGGGAGATGCTCGAACGCCTGCTCGAGCGCACCGACCGCCACGTCTTCGCCATCGTGCGTCGCCCGCTCGGCATCGAGCACGAGCGCCTCCACGAGGTGTTCGCGGATCTCAGCGAGGACAAGCCGCTCCCCGAGGTCACCGACGCGATCACGACGATCATCCACTGCGCCGCCTCCGTCTCGTTCACGCTGCCGATCGACGAGCAGCGCGCGATCAACGTCGAGGGCACCCGCCGCCTCCTCGCGCTCGCCGAAGCGCTCCCGAACCTCGAGCGCTTCATGCACGTGAGCACGGCGTACGTCGCCGGGTTCACGGAGGGCACGTTCGGCCCCGGCGACCTCGAGCGCGGTCAGTCGTTCCGCAACACCTACGAGCAGTCCAAGCACGAGTCCGAAGTCCTCGTCCGCTCGAGCGGGCTGCCGGTGCAGGTGGTGCGCCCGGCGATCGTCGTCGGTGACTCGCAGACCGGCCGCACGAGCTCCTTCAACGTGATCTACCCGCCGCTGAAGGCCTACGCCCGCGGCAAGATGCAGGTCGCGCCGGGCAACGAGGACGCGACGATCGACGTCGTGCCGATCGACTACGTCGTCGAGGGCATGTTCGCGCTCCTCGACGCGCCCGTCGGCTCCACACACATCCTTGCGGCCTGCCAGAAGGCCGGCACGATGGGCGAGGTCCTCGACCTCGGCGCCGAGTACTTCGACCAGCCGCGTGGCCAGCTCCTGCCGGAGGACCAGCTCCGCGAGCTCATCGCGCAGCTGCCCGACGAGCCGCGCGAGAAGGCGCTCCTCGCCCTGCAGCGCAACGAGGCGATGGTGCCGTACTTCAGCGTCCGCACGCAGTACGAGGATCCGGAGACGATCCGCTTCCTCGCCGAGCGCGGTGTCGAGTGCCCCGCCTTCCGCGACTACTTCGACCGGCTCATGGACTACGCCGAGGCGACCGACTGGGGCAAGGCTCCGGCCGCCGAACCGACGGCCATCCGCGCCTAACACCCTCCCTCAGGGCGTCTGCCAGGTTGGCGGACGCTCAGGAGAACACGACGAACGCCGTCGCCCCGGGAGTCCAGGGCGACGGCGTTCGTCGTTCGTCTCCGGGTCGCAAGTTCATCTGCTGCGTCCAGACGAACTTGCAACGCATTCGACCGATGTATCGGCCGGCCACCGCATGGCGGCCGCGGCGCGCCGC
>JAURVW010000789.1 GCA_030655275.1 Solirubrobacteraceae bacterium | reverse complement strand
TCAACGACGAGCGCATCGTCGGGCGCACGTGGCCGGCGGCGAACAACGAGGTCAGCTACCTGGAGCTGACGTACTGAGACCCCGATGATTTCGTTGCTGTTGAAGTGCCTGCTGGGCGCACTGGCGGTGCTCGCGATCGCGTTGCTCTCGAAGTCGAAGAGCTTCTTCATCGCCGGCCTGGTGCCGCTCTTTCCCACCTTCGCGCTGATCGCGCACTACATCGTCGGCAACGAGCGCACGCCTGCCGCGCTGCGCACGACCGCGCTCTTCGGCCTCTGGTCGCTCGTGCCGTACGCCGTCTACCTGCTGGCGGTCTACGTGCTCAGCGTGCGCTTTCCACTCGTCACGACGCTGCTGCTCGCGACGGCCGCGTGGGCCGCCGCGGCCGCGCTCCTGTTGTTCGTGTGGTTGCGGGTCTTCCCGGCGGGCGCGTGAATCCCGATGCGGCCGATTCGCGAAGTCGATTCGTCCGCAGTGAAGCGGGTCGCGGGCCTGGCCTCACTTGCTGACGGTAGACGCCGACTCCTCGATCGCCGCTCGCGCGGCGCGCACGTCGGCGCAATCGCCGACCTGGTCGAGCCGATCGAGCGTCGAGAGAATCAGCGCGTCGCCAGCTTCGCCCCGGCCCCGGGACTTCCAGAAACCTGCCAGCGCAACCGCGGCACGCAGTTCGACCAGACGCATCCCACTCTCCCGGGCGCCTGAAAGCGCGAAGCTCAGTCGCTGTTCCTTCGAGGCGGCGTCGGACGCGGGATCGAGCAACTCGACCATGCCGTGCGCGAGGTTCAGTTCGTTCAGCATCAGGTGCTGACCGGTTGCCAGGCACTCCGAGTGACCGATCGCGTGCACGTGTCGCGCTTCCGCGAAGTCGCCCAGCATCGCCAGCTCACGTGCCCAACGGGCGTACAAGAAACCGATGTTGTTCAGATTGGCGGCGGCGGCCATCAGCTCGATCGAGAGCGCGAAGCAGTTCCGCGCACGCTCGTGATTGCCCGCTACCGACAGCGCGACGCCCTCGTGAACGACCGCCCACACGCGCCAGTTGGGCATGTTCTGCGCCTCGCAGAGTTCGACGCAGCGACGGCACATCGACAGGGTCTCCTCGACGTCGCCCGCCTCCGCGAACGCCAGCGCGCCGACGCTCAAGGCCTGAGAGAGCGCAAAGGGTTCGGCGATTCGCGTGGCGTGCGCGACTGCGCGGCGCGAATGCTCGCGCGCAAGATCGAGCCGACCGGTGGTGGAGTGAATCCAGCTCATCCAGGCGAGCGCGTGCACCAGCGGATCGTTGATCCGGCCATAGGCGAAGCGTCGATCGACGTCGTAGTTCTCGATCACGAACTCGAGCAATCGACGCGCGCGCTCGAACTCTCCGTTGTGAGAACAGA
>JAURVW010000787.1 GCA_030655275.1 Solirubrobacteraceae bacterium | reverse complement strand
CTCGAGCTCGGCGCCGCGCAGGATGCACTCTGCGCCCTTCCCGGTGTCGGCCGCAAGACCGCCGCCTGCGTGCTGCTCTTCTCGTTCGGCATGCCCGACGTCCCCGTCGACACGCACGTCTCGCGGGTCGGGACGCGCCTCGGGCTCTTTCGGCCGGGAGCGCCGCTCGAGGAGCTCCACGACGCGATGCTCGACCTCACGCCTGCGGGCGCCGCGTGGGAGTTCCACGTGAACCTGCTGCGGCACGGTCGGCGCACCTGCGCCGCGCAGCGCCCGGCGTGCGACCGCTGCGACCTGCGCTCGATCTGCCCGAGGGTCGCCGTCGACTGACGAGCCTCCGGAAGGGTTGCTACTGAGCAATGCTCAACAGCGTTCGTCGGCGGCGGCGCTTCCGCCGATGGCCTCATTTTGCAGGCGTTTACCTGCTTTCCGGTCCACCGGGTGGGCCACCAAGGCGGCCACAAACCAATTTCCGACGATTGAGGGCTGGACCCACTCTCCGCTCTGTGACAGGCTGCACTCAGTCCAGTCACCGCGGTCCCCGTCCAACGGACCGCGAGCTTCACCGCCGGGCCCGTCACCAGCCCGGCACACCACAACACGAAACCGTCCAACCGGCGCTTGCGCCACCTCCATACCCCTCCGCGATGTCCCACGCGGAGGACCTGTCCAGGCCGACCCGATGTCCCCGGGAAAGCCACCAGTCCAGGCCGACCCGATGTCCCCGGGAGAGCCACCAATCCAGGCCCGCCCGATGTCCCCGGGAGAGCCGAGTCCATGTCTCCCCGATGTCCCCGGGGAGACGGTCGTCCCGGCCGTCGCGATGTCCCCGCGGCGGCACCCGCCCGCAGCCCCGTCGTCCCGGGCTGTCTGCGTTTGCGGATCCAAACGTGACGCACGGCCGGGCATCGCGCCGAACGTCGGAATTCACTCCTGCCAAGGGGCGAATCGCGACGTTCGCCCCTCGGCGCTGCGTGAGGATTACCCGCCCGCGCGTAGCAGCACCGTGCAGGATCCTTCCCCGTTTGCACGTCGGCGCCAGTTCACCGAATCGTGATGACCTGCCCCGCAACCAACGGGGTTTCGGTGAGTTACAACCCCTGAAGACGCGTCACCAACCGGCCGCCCAACGGCCGGGGCGCAACCTACTTCGGAGGATCCAACCCCATGTCACGCAAGCACCGCCGCATCGCGGCAGCGATCGCCCCGCTCGCCCTCATCGCCGCCGTTCCGACGGCCGCGAGCGCCGCCACCGCCTTCTACGGCGTCACCACCGACAACAAGCTCGTCCAGTTCCAGTCCGACAACACCTCCGAGGTGCCGAGCCTGCCGATCCGCGGACTCGCCGCCGACGAGAAGGTCGTCGGGATCGACGTCCGCCCGCTCACCGGCGACCTCTACGGCATCACGAACAAGAGCCGGATCGTGAAGATCCTGCCGCGCAACGCGCAGGCCAAGTACGTCGATTCCAAGGCCGTCGACCCGGCCCTCACCGGCGACAAGGTCGGCTTCGACTTCAACCCGACGGTCGACAAGATCCGCGTCGAGACCAACGCCGCGCAGAACCTGCGGATCGACCCGATCACCGGCCAGCTCGCCACCGCTCCGGTCGCCGCCACCCCGGCCCCCGCCGCGACCCCCGCGCCGACGGCGACGCCCGACGCCACGCCGGGTGCGACCCCGACGCCGGCGCCCGCCGCCACCGTCGCTCCGACCACGCCGGCGACGATGCCCGGCAAGCCCGACGGCAACCTCGCGTACGCCCCGGGCGACCCGGGCACCGGCACGGCTCCGAAGGTGACGGCCACCGCCTACACGAACTCGTTCCCGATCACGTCGTCGACCGAGCTCTTCGCGCTCGACTCCGCGCGTCGCACGCTCGTGAAGCAGGATCCGCCGAACGACGGCACGCTCAAGACGATCGGCGCGCTCAACCAGACCGGTGATCCGATCGCGTTCGACATCGCCGAGAACAACGCCGGCTACGCCGCGATCTCGACCACGTCGGGCGGCACGACCGTCGGCCTGTACCGCGTGAACCTCTCGACGGGCGCCGCGACGACCGTCGGCAGCGCGTTCACGATCGGCACCAACCAGCCGCTGACGGCGCTCGCCGCCGCCGGTGAGATCAACGACGACAAGTCGGCCCCGAAGCTGTCGGTCGCGTCGTCCTCCACGCAGCTGCGTTCGCGACTGCTCCAGGGTGGCCTGCAGATGACGGTCAACGCCGACGAGGCCGTCACCGGTGAGGCGCGCGTGAAGTACCGCAACCGCACGGTCGGTACGGCCGACGTCGAGATCAAGGGCGGCGCCGGCAGCGACCAGGTCACCGTGAACCTGAGCAGCTCCACGCGCGACGCGATCCGTCGCGGCAGCGTCCGCCTCGATCTCCGCGTCGAGATCGCCGATGGCGCGGGCAACCGCTCGGACATCTCCCGTCCGATCCGCTCGCGATAGTCGCCTGAGGGCCTGATCCGGCGGCTTCCCCCAGCCGTCGGATCACCTGGCCCCACCCTCGTCCTGCAAAAGGACCGCGACGGCGGTCGTTCCCGGAGCAGGCGCGCGGCGGGACTCGTTCGAACCCGCCGCACCCCCAGCGCGCCGCGCAGTCCCGCTCCGGGGGCTGTGCGGCGCGCGCCGTTGGGG
>JAURVW010000783.1 GCA_030655275.1 Solirubrobacteraceae bacterium | reverse complement strand
GTTGATCACGGCGTAGGTCTCGGGTCGGTTCAGCGCGGCGATCAACTCGCTGCGCACCGCGTCCTCGCCGAGAGGTTCGTCGACGACGACCGCGCGCGTCGCCAAGCCGTTGGCGCGCAGCATCTCGTCGAACTGGCGCAGCTGGTAGCCGAAGTCGCGCTTCGTCTTGCCGTCGATCACGATCGGTTCGCCGAGCACCTGCGCGCGCGTCTTCGCGCCCTTCGCGATCACGTTGTCTTGCGTGTAGCGCGGCACGATCGGGTCGAAGCCGGGCGGCACGTTCTTCAGGTCGCCTTCGCGCAGCCGCTCGCGGTCGCGCGGCAGGTCGGGGCTGCGGCTGCGCGCAGCGTTGAGCACGATCGCGGCCGTCGTCGGCCCGCAGAAGGCACCGTTGAGTTGCGCCTCGAACTGGTTCGCGAGCGCCGCGAAACCGCGCTTCGCATCGGCGCGGGCGAGGCGACGCAGGCCTTCGTCGGATGCGAAGGGGACGAGACCGAACTCGTCGGCCGGCGTGGCCGAAGGCGACGCGATCGGCACCAGCTCGGCGGGCCGCGGCGCCTGCGGCGCAGCCGACTGGCAACCGAGCATCGTGACGACCCACAGCACCCACGCGGCGCGCGCGAACAAGCTCATGACGGTGTCCTCCTCCGGCCCCGCGGCCGCCCAGATCACGCCGCGTAGTCGGTCTCGACGCTCAACGCCCGCCAGCGCTCGACTTCGCCCCGCATGTCCGCGAGCTTCGCACAGACCGAGTCGGTCGCTTGTCTGCCGGCCGCGAAGCGCAGCGGCGGCTCGGGCTCGCGTGCGAGCTTGACGCTCGCTTCGGCGAGGCGCACCGGGTCGCCGGGCTGCTTGCCGTCGCGTTGCTCGAACGAGGCGCGCAGCGCGTCGCGCCACTCGTCGGAGTCGGTCACCCTGTGCTCGCCGAAGCGGATCGAGCTCGGGCTCAGGAAGTCGGTGCGGAACGGCCCGGGTTCGACGATCGTGACGCGGATGCCGAACGGCGCCACCTCCTGCGC
>JAURVW010000782.1 GCA_030655275.1 Solirubrobacteraceae bacterium | reverse complement strand
CGCCGTCGAGCGCGGCAAGGCCTTCCTCGCGGCCGGCGCCACCTGCGTGTTCGTGCCCGGCAAGCTCGACGAGCAGCAGGTCGGGACGCTCGTCGATGCCTTCGGTGAGCGCCGCCTGAGCGTGATCGCGGTCCCCGGCTCCCTGAGCGTGGCGAAGCTGACGGAGCTCGGCGTCGCCCGCATCTCCTACGGGCCCTTCACGCAGCGCGTCGCCCTCACCGCACTCGCCGACCTTGGCACCGAGCTCTACGGCGGCGGCGAGCTGCCGGCGAACGTGCGCGCGCTGAACTAGGGGCGCCGATACGCGAGTGCCGGATTTCGTAGCGGATCGTCCGTCGGGGGACGCAACCCGTCGGGGGACCCGACCTCCAACGTCGTCGTCACCAATGGGTGCGGGCCGCGGCGGCGGCCGCGCGCACCTCGGCCTCGGGCTCGCCGCCCAGGCCGAGCCGCACCGAATGCGCGACGAGCCAGCGGGAGGCCGGGTCGACGGTCTCCTCCAGCGGAACGGGCAGATGTTTGTTGGCGACGGCCAACGGGCCGCGGTCGCTGCCGAGCGAGGCAGCGCGGAACCCGAGGGCGTAGGCGAGCACGGTGAGGAGAAGATCCTCGGAGACGATGGTGCGTAGCCGCGGGCGATACGTGAGCGCGCCTTCGTCCGCGATCGCCTGGCAGCAAGCGCGCGTGAGGACGAGGCAGCCGCCCTGCACGATCTCGCCGTGTGGCCAGCCGCCGGCCAGGGCGCGGCGGTGCCAGTCGGCCAGGGTGGCGTCGCGCGGCAGCTCGCCCTCGAGCACGCGGCGGTGGTAGGGCGCGTCGATCTCGACCTCGCCATCGGGCCGGTCCACGAAGGCGCCGGCAATCCCGATCGGCGCGCCGCCTCCGGGCTCGGCCGAGTGCTGCAGTTGAGCCTTGCGGTCGGTGGCCGCAGAGACGGGCGGCTGGCCCTGCTCGCGGCCGATCGCCGCCTGGATGCCGGCCACCCAACCGGGTCCGGTCGCCAGGGCATCGGTGTCGAACTTCACGAGGTACTCGAAGTCGAAGTGCGTGAGCGCCGTGGCGATCGCCAGGGCGGTGACCGGCCAGAGGCGTGGTGGGCCTCCGCTGGGCACGCGCGTGCGCACGACGACCGCGTCGGGCAAGGTCGCGCGGAGCCGGGCGACATCGGCCTTCGGCATCCAGTCGTCGGTCACCAGGAGCGCGACCTCACCGGGAGACGAGGCCACGGCGCTCTCCCAGGAGGCGATCACGTCGTCGATGGCGCCGGGGCCGGC
>JAURVW010000777.1 GCA_030655275.1 Solirubrobacteraceae bacterium | reverse complement strand
GGCGGAGACTCGCTGCCATGAGCAGCGTGCCGATCGACGCCGACCTCCCCGAGGTCGCCGTCCCACCGTCAAAAGCGACGAGCGAGATGCTGGAGGACTACTCCCTCCGGTATGCCCCCACCACCTACCGGAAGTGGAGTGAGTTCGTCGTCGCGAACACCTCCCTCGGCGGCATCGCCTACCTCGCCGACTTCGCCATCGGGTCGTCGCTCGTGGTGTCGTTCGGCTTTCAGAACGCCGTGCTGTCGATCCTCCTCGCGGCGACCGTCATCTTCCTCACGTCGTTCCCGATCGCGTACTACTCGGCGAAGTACTCGATCGACATGGACCTCATCACCCGCGGCGCCGGCATCGGCTTATCCGGCGGCACGATAACCTCGCTGATCTACGCCACCTTCACCTTCATCTTCTTCGCGCTCGAGGGGTCGATCATGGCCCAGGGACTCAACGCCGGGTTCGGGCTCCCGCTCTGGGCGGGGTATGCCGTCTCGGCGTTGATGATCCCGCCCCTCGTCGTCTTCGGGATGACGCTCCTCTCCAAGCTGCAGGTCGCCACGCAGCCGCTGTGGCTGATCGGCATGTTCCTGCCGTTCATCGTGATCGCGTTCCAGGAGCCGGAGACGTTCAAGGCGTTCACCTCCTTCGACGGCACGAAGGGCGAGGCCGGATTCAGCTTCCTGGCCCTCGGCGCCGGCGCCGGCATCGCCCTCTCGCTCATCGCGCAGATCGGCGAACAGGTCGACTACCTGCGCTTCATGCCCGCCAAGACCAAGGAGAACTCGAAGGCCTGGTGGACCGCCGTCATCGCTGCCGGCCCGGGCTGGGTGATCCTCGGCGCCATCAAGCAGATCGGCGGCGCCTTCCTCTGCTTCTGGATCATCAAGGACATCGGCGAGGCCGCCTCGCTCGAGCCCGTCGAGCAGTTCCGCGCGGGCTTCGACAGCTTCCTGCCGGGTGGCTGGGCGCTCGGCATCGCCGTCTTCTTCGTGGTGCTCTCCCAGGTGAAGATCAACGTGACGAACGCCTACTCCGGCTCGCTGCGCTGGACGAACTTCTTCTCCTCCACGCTGCGCTGGTACCCCGGCCGCGTGTGGTTCGTGCTCCTGAACGTCGGCATCGCGCTCACGCTCATGGAGGCCAACATGTTCAAGTTCCTCAACAACATCCTGGGCTTCTACTCGAACGTCGCGATCGCCTGGATCGGTGCGGTCGTCGCCGACCTCGTGATCAACAAGCCGCTGCTCAAGACGAGCCCGTCGTTCATCGAGTTCAAGCGGGCGCACCTGCGGAACTTCAACCCGGTCGGGTTCGGGGCGTTCGCCACCGCCTCGGTCGTGTCGATCTTCGCCTTCTACCACGGCTTCGGGCACGACTCCTTCGGCAACCAGATGGCGGCGTGGTCGCCGTTCCTGGCGATCCTGATCGCGCTCGTGCTCTCGCCGGTGCTGTCGCTGATCTTCCGCGACAAGTACTACCTCGCCCGCACCCCGACGATCGACCCGGCCGACCGGTCGACGCTCCACGTGACCTGCGGCGTGTGCCAGCAGGACTACGAGCTCCCCGACATGGCCTCCTGCCCGGACATCGACAACGCGATCTGCTCGCTCTGCTGCACGCTGAACAAGACCTGCGGCGGCAAGTGCAAGGTGCCGGACGCGTACGCCGGGCCGCCGCTCCTCCCCATGGCGCACTGAGACGGCGCCGGGCGTCGAGAGGTCACGGTCCAGACCGGGACGTCTCGACGCTCGGCCCGTCGGGCCCTCGGGGCTACGCCTCGAGCAGCTCGCGCAGGCGCGTGATGCGGTCCTCGCGACCGCTGCCGGCGGCCGCGCGAAGGAGCGCGTCGGACTCGCCGACGAGCACGCAGAGCTTGCGGGCTCGCGTGACGGCCGTGTAGAGCAGCTTGCGGTCCAGCAGGAAGCGGTGTGCGGAGGAGACCGGCAGCACGAGCACGGGCACCTCGGTGCCCTGCGCCTTGTGGACCGTCATCGC
This sequence comes from Solirubrobacteraceae bacterium, assembly GCA_030655275.1. GTDB lineage: Bacteria > Actinomycetota > Thermoleophilia > Solirubrobacterales > Solirubrobacteraceae > JAGIBJ01. The sequence continues at coordinate 2,730 of JAURVW010000777.1, read as the reverse complement.
GAACGCCGACTCGAGCGTGCCGAGTGAGCTGCGGGGCACGTCGAGCTCCTCACCGTCCTCCTGCTCCACGAGGAGGTTGCCGCGGCCGAGCATCCGTTTGGCCCGCAGCACCTGGCCGTTCACGAGGCCGGCGTCGTAGTCGTTGGCCGTCGCGATGAGCTTCTCCCCCACCACGAAGCCGGTCTTTCCGAGCGGCTCGGCGCCCGCGAGCAGCGCGTCCCGAATCCGGCGGCCGAGCTCGATCACGCCGGCGGGCCCGCGGTAGACCGGCGCGAGCACCTGCTGGTCGGCGATGGGGTCGACCTCGGCGAACTTCGGCAACCGCTTCGTGATCAGTTCGACGATCTCGTCGGCGATCGCCTCGGGGCCGGAGCGCTCGATCCAGAACACGTCGCGGTCGAGCTCCGGGGCCTCGGTGCCGGTGCGCTCGGCGAGCTGCTCGCGGAGGCGGTCGATGTTGAACTCGGGGCGCCCGCCGGCGTTGATGGCATGGGCGGCGTGCACGATCATCGAGCGCTGCGACTGGCGCTTGATCGTGCGCAGGCGCGCGACGGGACACACGCCGCTGTCGATCAGGTCCTCGAGTGGCTTGCCGGCGCCGACCGGCTCGAGCTGGTCGACGTCGCCGACGAACACGAGGTGCGCGCCCGTCGCGACGGCCTCGAGCAACACCTTGAGCACGTCCAGGCTGAGCATCGAGGCCTCGTCGACCACGATCAGGCCGGCCTCGATCGGCTCCTCCTCGTTGCGCTCCGGCTGCTGGCCGGGCACCCAGCCGAGCAGGCGGTGGATCGTGCGGGCGGAGTGGCCGGTGGCCTCCTCGATCCGGCGCGCCGCGCGGCCGGTGGGTGCGGCGAGCGCGATCATGTCCTCGCCGAGCGCCTTGGAGCCGAGCTCGGCGAGCGCCTCGATCAGCACCGTCTTGCCGGTGCCGGGCAGGCCGGTCGCGACCGACAGCGGATGCTGGAGCGCGGCGACGACCGCGGCCCGCTGCTCGGCGTCGAGCACCTTGCCGTCGATCTCCAGCGGATCGGGCACCTTCAGCTTTGCGAGCTTGGGATCGGGCTTCGCCGCCGCGATCCGGCGCAGGCCGCGCGCGACGGCCTCCTCGGTGCGCCACAGGCCGCCGTTGGCAAGCAGCCCGTCCTGCAGTACGAGGATCGTGCCGTCGGCGAGCTCGGAGAGGTCGTCCGGGAGCTCCACCGGCGGATCCAGCGACAGGGCGACGGCGGCTTCGCGGGCCTGCTCGACCGGCAACGCGACGTGCCCCTGCCGCGACGACGCCTCACGCAGCACCTCGCTGAGGACCGCCCGCGCCCGCTCGGGCCCCGTTGGCTCGACGCCGACCGCGCGGGCGACCGCATCGGCCGTGCGCACGCCGACGCCGTGCAGGCTCGTGAGCGCATATGGATCGGCGGTGATCTTCGCGACGGCGTCCTTACCGAGCTCCTTGGCGAGCTTGCCGACCAGGTACCCGACGCGGTGTCGCGCGAGCAGAAGGTGCAGGGGGCGGTTGGCGGAGAGCGAGCGCCACGACTGGGCGGCCTCGCGGGCGCGCACCAGACCCAGGCCCGTGAGGCGCTTGAAGGCGGCCTCGGGGTCCTTGTCGATCTTCTCGATCGCCGCGTCGCCGTACCGGCCGACCAACTCGCTGGCCTTGCCGGGCCCGATGTGGCGGACGGCGCGCAGGACCTCCTCGACGGCGCCGCGCTCGTCGACGCCGAGGCGCTCGACGGCGATCGCGTTCAGCGTGGGGCCGTACTTGGGGTGCGTCGACCAGGAGGCGCGGACGCCGATCCGGTCGCCCGCATCGACCCCGCCGAGCGTGCCGGAGAGGCGAGCCCCTCGGGGCTCGGCGTCGGTCGTGCGGACCAGGGCCAGCGACCAGTCCTCGCGTCGGGCGAGGATGCGGTCGACGGCCAACTCACCTTTGAAGGTGCCACTGCCCTCGAGGGCGGGGAGATCTCCGCGAGCCATCGCACGAGTATCGCGGACGGGCTGCGGAGAACGTGCGCAGGACAGCGCCGGAACCGCGGCGGTCCTGCGGGGTGGGGCGCTCGCGGGCCGGCGGCGAGCAGGCCGCCGGCGGCGCCCCGTTGCTAGCCGTTCGGGTGCGCGGCGTCGTACAGGCCGGACGCGTACGCGTCGGGCATCGCGCTCAGTTCGAGCGTCTCTTCGTCGCCGCATCCGGAGACGGTGGCGGGCTCGCGGCCATCATCGGTCGCAACCCATTCCGAGACGTCGAACGACGAGTAGGAGTCCGACCAGGTGTGCTGGAGATCTTCCATGTGATGTCCTGCTTTCGTGCCGCAGGGGCGGCGCTTCGTTGGTCGTGCACGGGTGCGCCGAAACCAGGTCTCTGAAGGACCGGCGGGGGACGACCCGTTGCACCGTGCTCCTCCATGAGTAGCCCTCTTGCGGACCTCGGTCAATGGCCGTCGCGTTGAGATTGGGTGAAGACACCCCCTGACGGAATTGCAACCGTCGGTTACATTTCCGGGTCGTCACCGTCGGGGGACAAACCCCTCAACGTTTGTTGAAGCGGCCTTTGGGCGTGTCGGGCCTCGGACGCACGTCGACACCGGCCTCGGTGGGGTCCTCGGCGGCGAGTGCGGCACTGAGCTCGGCGATGTCGTCGTCGGAGAACGGCCGCTGCGCGCGCCCCTTCTCGTCGGCCCAGCCCTCGCCGCGGGCGACGGCGGCGCGAGCCTCGTCCTCGGCGGCGCGCTC
>JAURVW010000759.1 GCA_030655275.1 Solirubrobacteraceae bacterium | reverse complement strand
CTGCGCCGTCCCCCAGGAGATGCGCGACCGCACCACGTCGCCGGCGTTCTCGTCCGGGTCGAAGAGCGGCTGCAAGGACGCGAACGCCGCGACGGGGCACCCCGCCCGCCGCGCGATGATCTCCGCGAGTCCGATGTGGTCGAAGTGCTCGTGGGTGAGGATCACCTGCTCGAGGTCTTCGATGCGGTAACCGAGCGACTCGAGCGCGGCCTCCAGCGTGTCGAGCGAGACGCCCGTGTTCACACCGCAGTCGACGAGCGTGAGCGGGTCGCCCACGAGCAGGTACGTGTTGATCCGGCCGACGGCGAACGGCGTCGGCAGGGCGATCCGGTGGACGCCGGCCGGGAGCGGCGCGGCGTCGCCTTCGTGGGGCGCGAGGGCGCGCCGGATGCGGTCGGGCATACCCGGGACGCTCGATGCCGGGGGCGCTAGCCGCGGATGAGGGCCAGCACCTCGTCGCGCTTGGCCTCCATGTCCTCCCGGGACACGAGCGACTCGAGCGTGAGGCGCAGCAGGGGCTCCGTGTTGCTCTTGCGGACGTTGAAGTGCCAGTCGTCGTAGTCGATGGAGACGCCGTCGACGTAGGTGAGCTGGCCGTCGGCGTACTTCGCCTCGATCGCGGCGATCTTCGCGTCGGCGTCGTCGACCTCCGAGTTGATCTCGCCGGAGATGAAGTAGCGGTCGCGCAGCGGCGCGAGGAGCTCGCTGAGCTTCTTGCCCTTCTCTGAGAGCAGCTCGAGGATGAGCAGCGCCGGGATCGTGCCGGAGTCCGCGCAGTAGAAGTCGCGGAAGTAGTAGTGGCCGGAGACCTCGCCGCCGAACAGGCCGCCCTCGGCGCGCATGCGGGTCTTGAAGAAGGCGTGGCCGACGCGGTTGATGTGCGGCACACCACCGTTGGCGAGGACGACGTCGGCGACGGCGCGGGAGGCGCGGGCGTCGTAGAGGATGTCTGCGCCGGGGTTCTTGAGGAGCAGCGACTCGGCGAGCAGGGCGGTCAGGAAGTCGCCGTCGACGAAGTTGCCGAGGTCGTCGATGAAGAAGCATCGGTCGGCGTCGCCGTCCCATGCGATGCCGAGATCGGCACCCTCCTCGACCACCTTCTTCATGATGAACTCGCGGTTCTCGGGGAGCAGCGGGTTCGGCTCGTGGCCGGGGAACTCGCCGTTCGGCACCCAGTAGTGCTCGGACAGCCCGATGCCGAGTTCCTCGAAGATCGGGCCGACCATCGTGCCGGCCTGACCGTTGCCGCCGTCGACGACGATCTTGAGGTCGCGGCTGATCTTGGACGCGTCGACGAAGGCGAGGGCGGCGGCACGGAACTCGGTCGCGAGGTCGAGCGACTCGACGGAGCCCTTCACGGCCGGATCGGGGGTGGGGAGGTCGGACTGGGCGTACTTGCGGACCTCCTGGATGCCCGAGTCACCGGAGAGCGCGAGCGCACCCTCGCCGACGAGCTTGGCGCCGGTGTAGGCCTTCGGGTTGTGCGAGGCGGTGCACATGAGGCCGCCGTCGAGGCCCTGCGAACCGACGAGGTAGTAGAGCTGCTCGGTGCCGACCTGGCCGGCGTCGACGACCGACGCGCCCTCGGCCGTCATGCCCTCGGCGTAGCGGCCCGCGAGCTCGGGGGCCGTGAGGCGCATGTCGCGGCCGAGCCCGAGGCGAAGGTCGGTGACCTTCTTTCCGGAGATGTCGGCGATGGTGAGGGCGAACCCGCGGCCGATGCGCTCCGCGACGTCGCCGTCGATGTCCTGGCCGTAGAGGCCGCGCACGTCGTAGGCCTTGAAGATGCTGTCCGGGACACTCACGCTCATCGCCGTCGATCGTAGACGCACGAGGCACGCATCGGCAGCACGTGGGTGAACTTCTGCGAAACGCTGTTCGGCCGCGGGCGCGGCGTGGCCGGGGCAGGCGTGGGTAGGTTGGCGTCCATGACGTCGCCCGAGCCGCCGATCAGTCCCAGGGGTGTGCCGCCCATCCGCGTCGACTGGTTGATCGACGTCGCGCGTCGCCTCGCCCAGACCGGCCTCGGGGTGCTGCGAGCGGTTCCCGAGGACGATCGCCTTCGGCTCAGCGACCGGGTCGACGGCGATCCGTGGACCTTCGAGGTCTTCAAGCTCTCCCCGGTCCACGGCACGGTCGTCGAGTTCGATGCCGACCTCTGGGCCCCGGGTGACGAGGGCGGCCGGCCGTCGCTTCGCGCAGGCTTCGCGCTGCACCCGCGGTGGGACGAGGACGGGCATCGCGCCGCGCTCGTGCGCGTCGAGATCGGCCCGCGCGGCGCCGTCACGTTCGATCCGGAGAACTGGATGGTCACCATCCCGCTCGAGCCGGCCGGCGGGCCGGCGGTTGCCGGTGTCGACGCCGGCGACTGGAGCTTCCTCTCGGCGGTGCCCACGCCGAGCGTCCCCGACGCCGCGTCGGATGCCGCCGCGGCCGGGTTCATCACCGCGCTCGGCGCCCTGCACCTCGGCCTGGAGGATCTCGCGCCCGTGCTCGAGGGTGAGCTCGTCTCGGAGCTGGTCCTGCCGCTCCGAGCGGAGTCGGCCAAGCCGAAGGGCATGCTCGCGCGCCTGCGCGGCCGCCGCGAGCCGGCCGCGCCGACGGCGATGGTCCACCTCGTCGCCGACGGCCCGCTCAGCGCCGCCTGGACCGGCTCGTCGAGCACCGACGACCTCGTCGAGGACGGCCTGACGCTCGGCGACACGCCGCCCGAGCGCTCGGGGGAGGAGCTCACCTTCCGCACCCCGGCCGGAGTCCTCACGCTCGTGGGCGAGGGCCTGCGCGTGTCGGCGAGCTGACCGAGCCGACCTCGCCGCTCCTGACATGATGGCCGCCGTATGGCCCTCGTTCCGCTGAACCCCGAGACCCCCGTCGGCATCCTCTGCGGTGGCCGCGGCCTCCGTCTCGGCGCCCACGACGCCCCCAAGCCGCTCGTCCCGATCGGCGGACGTCCCGTGCTCGGTCACGTGATCGACATCTACGTCGCCCAGGGTGCACGCCGCTTCGTGCTGCTCGGCGGGCACCGGGTCGAGGAGATCCGCGCGTGGGTCGGCACCCAGAACTGGCCGGACGACGTCCACGTCGACGTGCTCGACACCGGCGAGGACACGCCCACCGGCGGCCGCGTCCTCGCGGCAGCCGAGTCGCTCACCGACGGGCCCGGCGGCCGCTTCCACCTCACCTACGCCGACGGCGTCGCCGACCTCGACCTCGCCTCCGTCGTCGCCCGACACGAGCAGGCCGGGGGCGCGATGACCGTCACCGTCGTGCGGCCCGAACTTAACTTCGGGGTCGCCGACCTCGACGAGGCCGGCATGGTCACGGGCTTTCGCGAGAAGCCGATCGCCGAGTTCTCGGTGAACGGCGGCTTCATGGTCTGCGAGCCCGAGATGCTCGACCTCCTCCGCCCGGACTCCGTCCTGGAGGGCGAGCCGTTCGAACAGCTCGCCGCCTCCGGACAGCTCGCCGGCGCGCCGCACTCCGGCTTCTGGGCCTGCATGGACACGCCGAAGGACCTCGCCGTCCTCGAGGCTCGTTGGGCGGAGGGCGCGCCCTGGCGCCCGACCCTCCCCGCGCACCTCCGGGTGAGCGGCCTCGCCGGCGCCGCCACACCGGCCGCGTCATGAGCGGCCGTCGCACGTTCGTCACCGGCGCCACCGGCGTGCTCGGTGCCTCGCTCGTGAAGCGCCTGCTCGAGCGCGGCGACCATGTCGTCCTGCTCGTCCGCGACGAGGTGCGCGGCAGCGCGCTCGTCACCGACGGTCTGCTCCCGCAATGCTCGATCGTCCGCGGCGACCTGCTCCAGGAAGGCCTGCTCGACCGCGCGATCGGTGAGCACGAGGTCGATTCCGTCTTCCACCTCGCCGCGCAGACGATCGTCGGGATCGCCCGCCGCTCGCCCGTCACCACCTTCGAGGCCAACATCCGCGGCACCTGGTTGTTGATGGAGGCCTGCCGCACCCACGAGGTCGGCCGGGTCGTGGTCGCCGCCTCCGACAAGGCCTATGGCCCGAGCGACGTCCTCCCCTACACCGAAGACCTTCCCCTCCAGCCGACCGCGCCGTACGACGTGTCGAAGGCCGCCACCGACCTCATCGCGCGGTCCTACGCCCACACCTACGGCGTACCGACCGCGACCACGCGCTTCGCGAACATCTACGGCCCGGGCGACCTCAACCCGTCGCGCCTGATCCCCGAGGTGGTGATCGCCGCCCTCGAAGGACGCCCCGCGATCATCCGGTCCGACGGCTCACCCGAGCGCGACCTGCTCTTCAGCGACGACGCCGCCGACGCGTACCTCGCGATCGCGGACCTCCTCGACGACCCATCCACGGGCGCCTCCGGAGAGGCGTTCAACGCCGGGACCGGCCGCTCCACGAGCGTGCGCGAGATGGTCGACACGATCATCCGGCAGGTCGGGGGCGACGCCCGCGCCGAGTACCGCGGGGCCGGCGTGCCGGAGGGCGAGATCGACCGCCAGGCCGTCGACCCGGGCAAGCTGCACCGCCTCAGCGGTTGGGAGCCGAAGGTCGACCTCGAGACCGGCATCGCCCGCACGATCGCCTGGTATCGCGAGCATCGCCACCTCGTCGCCTGAGGGATGCGCCGCGAGCCGCGCGCGGCGCCTTGTGTGCTCGGCCGCTGAGCCGGTCCGAGCTCGTCGCCTCGTTGCACGCCGCGGCCGATCTCCATACGGTGGCCCCGTGCAGCTCCATTCCGCTCCCCTCCGGATCGTGCGCGTTCTCAGCCTGCTGCTGATCGCCGCGTTCGCTTTCGCCGCCCCGCAGACGGCGTCGGCGAAGACGTTCGTCGCCAACGTCTCGGACGCCTCCGGCGACGCCGACAAGAGCACCACCGACATCGTCAAGGCGCGCATCGCCTACAACCGTAAGACGGGCGCGGTCTCGGTCAGCGTGGCGATGAAGTCCAAGATCGATGCGACCAACGACGATGCGATCGTGAGCGTCGTCTTCTCGGATCTGAAGAACGGCAAGTGCCAGAAGGCGACGATGATCGTCTCGGCCATCCTCTCGCTCCCGGGCGGCGCGGTCGCCACCACGATGAAGAAGGGCAAGCGCGGCACCGACCACGGCGGATCGAGCTCCGTCGACGGCCAGCGCCTCAACATGCGCGTGAAGGCGAAGGCGCTTTCCGGTCGCACGCCCGGCTGCACCTACGTGGTGCTCTTCCGCAACGACGAAGGCCGCGCGACGCTCGACGAGACCAAGGGCAACGACGGCTTCTCCTAGCCGCCCCCGCCCGCGGCCTCCGGGGCCCGGCCGCCGAACCGATCCCGTCCGCTCCGCGCGACGGCACAGCGCCCGTCCGCGACGTACACTGCACGGATGGCTGGGCACTCAAAATGGGCTTCGATCAAGCACAAGAAGGCGATCGTCGACTCCCGTCGCGGACAGGCGTTCACCAAGCTCGCGCGTGCCATCGCCGTCGCGGCACGTGAGGGTGGCGGCGACATCTCCGCCAACGCGTCCCTGGGCCTCGCGGTCCAGAAGGCCAAGGACGCGTCGATGCCCAAGGACAACATCGAGCGCGCGATCGCCCGCGGCACCGGTGAGGGCGCCGACCTCGACGCGATCCAGGCCGTCATGTACGAGGGCTACGGCCCCGGCGGCGTCGCCCTCCTCGTCGAGGCCCTGAGCGACAACCGCAACCGCACCGGCGCGAACATGCGCCATGCCTTCATGAAGGCCGGCAGCAGCCTCGGTGAGCCCGGCTCCGTTGCCTACCTCTTCGACAAGAAGGGCGTGGCGACGATCGACGGCGAGAAGTATTCGGAGGACGACCTCCTCGGCGCCATCGAGGCCGGGGCCGAGGATGTCGTCGTCGAGGACGAGATCATCGAGGTGATCTGCGAGCCGCAGTCCCTGAGCGAGGTCCGCGCTGCCCTCGAAGCCGACGAGATCGAGATCCAGAACGTGGGCCTCCAGTTCCGCCCGAAGGTCCGCACCGCGATCGACGAGGACCAGGCCCGTGCTCTCATGAAGCTCATCGACGTGCTCGAGAGCGACGACGACGTCAACGAGGTGCACGCGAACTTCGACATCGACGACGATGTCCTCGAACGCGTGATGGGCTGACGCTCAGGCGGCGCCGCAGGCGCCGCAGTGCGCAGTGCCGAGACGGCGTGGTTGCTGGCAGGCGCCGCAGGGCGCGATGACGGGCTGGCCGCAGCTCTGGCAGAACGGGGTCGTGGATGGCTGGCCGCAGGCCGCGCATTCGCCGTGGCGGATCCGCCGCGCCGGGCGATGACGGATCAGATAGCGCTGGAGCCCGACGAACGCCGCGATCGTGAGCGCCGAGCCGATGGCGGCCAGGCCCAGCGGGCCGGCGGTGTAGAAGTCGAGGTTGACGGCGCTGTAGTCGACGACGAGCGTCAGCGTGATCAGCGCGCCGGCGCCGACCAGGGCCTGGGTGAGCACGACGGCACGGGGCAGTCGTGCGGTCGCGATGCGCAGGACCAGCAGGCCGACCGCGAGCGAGCCGAGCGCGAGCGCCGCCCGCCACAGGAAGACGCGACGGTTCGTCGTGTCGGCGTAGGCGTCGACGGCTCGCAGTTCGGCGTTCCGCGCGGAGGCGTCCTCACGGTCGGACGCGCGGAGCTTGGCGACGGCGGCCCTGCGCCCACGGCGGAGCTCGCGCAGTCGCTCGTCGGCGGCGGTCGCCTTCGTGTCGGCGAGGCGGTATGCCGTCTCGAGCTTCGACGTGGGCTGATCGGCCTCCATCGCGGTCCGGTAGCGCTCGCGAGCTCGCTCGAGCGAGCGCCCGCGAGATTGCGCCCTGAACCCGGCCTGTTCGATGACGCCCTCGGAGAACCGGTAGTCGAGCCCGAGTTCGCGAAGCTGGTCCTCGCGGGCATAACCGCGCGCCTCGACGGGGCGCTGGAGCTCGGCGAGCCCGTCGGCGCGGCCGTCCTGGATCGCATCGCCGGTGCGCGCGTAACCCCAGCCCAGCGCGAGCAGGAGGAAACCGGCCAGGATCCAGGAGAGGAGCCGCTCGGAGCGGGCGACGCTGTGGGCGCCGGCATCGGCCGCGTGACTGGAGTGACCGTCGGTCATCGGTGGGGCCCTCCTGAGGGCTGGCTACGGAACGTAGCCCGGACATCGGTCCTCGCGCAGCGAACCTGTAGGCCCGCTTCGCCCGCGGTGGTCAGCCGGTCCCGAGCTCTTCCGCGCGGAGCTTTGAGGTCCAGCCGTCGAGCCCGAGCCACATCGCGTCGATCGCCCACTCGACGATCGTCGCGCGGGGAACGAGCTCCATGTTGTCGACCCACCAGTTGCCGAGCCACTGCATCGAGCCGGTGAGCATCTGCGCCCCGACGCGCAGGCGCACGCCGCTCTCCACGTTGCCCATCAGCGGCGCGGCCTCCGGCGACTCCGAGAGGACGGCGGCGATCCCGGCGACGAAGGTCGGCTCCATCGAGAGGATCACCTGCGACGCCTCACGGCCGATCGACTCGCGGAACATCATGTGCCAGGCGCTGCGGTTGCGCTCGATGTAGCGGAAGTAGGCGTCGACGCCGGCCAGCAGGCGGGCGCGGCCGTCCTGCTCGTCGTCGTTTGCGACCTCGGCGACGGCGGCGGCGATCTCCTCGAAGAGGGTCATGGTGAGCTGCCGCAGGACGGTCTCCTGCAGCTCTGTCTTGGAGGCGAAGTGCTCGTAGATGAGCGCCTTGCTCACGCCGGCGGCCTTGGCGACCTCCTCAATGGCGGTCTGGTGGAAGCCGTGCTTGGCGAAGACCGCGGTCGCGGCGGCGAGGATCTCCTCGCGGCGCTGCGTCGCGCTCATGCGGCGGCGACGGGGTGCTCCTTCGGGGCCGGGGCCGGCCGGCCTCTTCACGCTCGCCACGCGAGGATCGTACTCCAGCCTCCGGAGGTGCACGGCGCGGAGGGGTGCGGTCGGAACGGTGGAGAGGCCGCGCGAAGTGCATACGCGACGGGCGCTGGGCGGTTCCTTGCGCGAGCCGTTGCCGTCCGCCCGATACGGCACCATGCGAACATATGATCCCTCCCCGCCACCCGCGCCGCCCGGCGCGCGCCGCGCACCGATGATCGTCCTCGGGATCGACCCGGGCATCGCGAACACGGGCTGGGGCGTCGTCTCCGGTGGGCCGCGCCCGGTCGCCATCGCCCACGGCACCATCACCACGTCGCCACGCACCGCGCCCGAGCTGCGGCTCGCACAGATCCACGCGACGATCAGCACCGTCCTCGACGAGCACGAGATCACCTCCGTCGCGCTGGAGGACCTCTATTTCGGCAAGAACACGTCGAGCGCGATCGCCGTCGGGCAGGCCCGGGGCGTCTCGCTCGTGCTGGCCGGACTCCGCGGCCTCGAGTGCTTCTCCTACACGCCGCAGCACATCAAGCAGGCCGTCTGCGGCCGCGGCTCGGCCCAGAAGGCGCAGGTCCAACGGATGATCGGCGCCCTCCTGCGCGTCGAGCCCGCCACCGACCACGCCGCCGACGCCCTCGCCGTCGCCCTCTGCCACGTCCAGCGGGCCCCGCTCGCCCTCGCGCTGAAGGCGGCGATTCGATGATCGAGCGCGTCCGCGGCACGCTCGTGCACACCTCCGCCGCGACCGTGGTGGTCGAGGTCGGCGGCGTCGGCCTCTCGCTGTCGGTCTCCTCGTCGACGCTCGGGGCGCTGCCCCGACTCGGCGAGCAGGTCCAGCTCCTGGCCTACCTCGCGGTCCGCGAGGACGCCTTGCAGCTCTTCGGGTTCGGCTCGGAGGCCGAACGCGACCTCTTCCTCCTGCTGCTCGGGGTGCAGTCGGTCGGGCCGAAGCTCGCGCTGGCCGTGCTCTCCGGCGGCGATGCCGGGCAGATCGGCGCGGCCATCGCCTCGGGCGATGCCGCCCGGCTCCAGGCGACGCCCGGCGTCGGTAAGCGCACCGCCGAGCGGATCGTCGTCGAGCTCCGCGACAAGATCGCGCCCGGGCTGTCGGCCGGAATCAACGGGCCCGGCGCCGCTCTCGGCCGCGCCGCCGCCTCGTCCGATCCGAAGATCCTCGCCCGGCAGGCGCTCGAAGGCCTCGGCTTTGGCCCGATCGAGCTCGACTCGATGCTCACCGACGTCGATGGCGACAGTGTCGAGGAGCTCGTCGCCGGCGCCCTCAAGAAAGCACGCGCATGATCGAGCCGGTCCGTCTGCAGGACGCCGGGCCGTCGTCCGTCGACGAGGAGATCGAGACGAGCCTGCGACCCCGCCGGCTCGACGACTTCGTCGGGCAGGAGGCCGTCCGCGACCAGCTCGCCGTCGCGCTCGATGCGGCGAAGGGCAGGGGAGAGGCCCTCGACCACGTGATGCTCGCCGGCCCTCCCGGGCTCGGGAAGACATCCCTCGCGAACATCGTCGCCGAGGAGCTCGGCGCCCCCTTTGTGCAGACCGCCGGCCCGGCGCTCGAGCGCAAGGGCGACATCGCGGCCCTGCTGACCGCCCTCGAGCCCGGAGCGGTCTTCTTCGTCGACGAGTTGCACCGCCTGCCGCGCGCGCTGGAGGAGGCGTTCTACCCGGCGATGGAGGACTTCCAGCTGCCGATCACGATCGGGCAGGGACCCGGCGCCAGGGTCGTCACGATCGACCTGCCGCGCTTCACGCTCATCGGCGCCACCACCCGATCGGGCCTGCTCTCCACGCCGCTGCGCGACCGCTTCGGAATCCAGTTCCGTCTCGACCCCTACAGCGCCGACGAACTCGCCCAGATCGTGCAGCGCTCGGCCGGCATCCTCGGTATCGAGATCGCGGCCAGCGGGGCGTCCGCGATCGCGTCTCGCAGCCGTGGCACGCCGCGCGTCGCCAACCGGCTCCTCAAGCGTGTTCGCGACTGGGCCCAGGTCAAGGGCACGGGCGTGATCGACGACGCCGCTGCGGCCAGCGCGCTCGCGCACCTCGAGATCGACGTGGAGGGCCTCGACCGGCTCGACCGCGAGCTCCTGCGCACGATCTGCGAACTGTTCGCCGGCGGCCCGGTCGGGCTCTCGACGCTCGCCGCCGCGATCGGAGAGGAAGCCGACACCCTCGAAGACGTGTACGAGCCGTACCTCCTGCAGCGTGGGTTCATCCAGCGCACGCCGCGTGGGCGCGTCGCCAGCCCGCGAGCGTTCCGGCACCTCGGGCTCACCCCACCGGGGGACGCTCCCGAGCTGTTCACGTAAGCGCCGACGAAGGCTGGCACCCCGCCACAAGCCCCAGAACGGCGGACCCGGATCCGGTGCGGAGTCGTTCCGCCCGCCAGACGGGTACATTCCCCGATCCGTGTCCGCGATCACGTTCATCTGCCCGCACTGCGGGCACCGCTCCGTCCGACGCGACCGCGTATCGGGCATCAGGGGGAAGAACCTCTCCTGCGAGCGCTGTGGTGCGGGCATGCTCTTCGAGCTGCTCGACGACTACTACCCGGCGCCCAACGCCGCGATCTTCGTCTGCGACCAGGCCGGCCGCGTGCTGGGCTGCGGCCGAGGCTCCTTCGAGCTCACCGGCCTCCGCGACGAACGCGCCATCGGGCGCGACGCGACCGAGCTCCTCGGGCTCCGCTCCGACGACGGGGCCGACATCCTCGGCACCGTCCGCGAGTGGGGCGTTCGGCAGCTGGGCAAGCCCGCCAGCATTGCCGCCGAGGGCGATCGCCCGGCCCGTGTGGTCGTCGACAGTTTCCCCGCATACGACCCCGACGGGGGCGTACTGCTCGTCCTCACCCCGTCTGAGTAGGATCGACCGCCGTGACCGAACGCCGCCGGAATCTCTTTATCCTGCTCTTCGTGGCAGGCCTCGCGATCGCCTCGATCGCCATCGCCGCCTCGAAGAACCCGAGGAAGGGGCTCGACCTCCAGGGCGGCGTCGAGCTGGTCTACGAGGCCAAGCCGACCACGAACGCACCGACGATCACGCCGGATACGCTCGAGCGCACGATCGCGATCATGCGCAAGCGCATCGACCCGGCCGGCAACCTCGAGCCTGAGATCCAGACGGCCGGCGCCAACCAGATCTCGATCGCCCTCCCGGGCTTCCAGAACCCGGCCCAGGCCCAGCGCCTCGTCGGCAAGACGGCGCGCCTCTACTTCTACGACTGGGAGCCGAACGTCGTCGGTCCCGACGGCAACACCGTTCCTGATGATCCCGCCGTCACCGGCGGGGAGACCGCCGGCAGCACCCTCGCCGGCATCCCGCTCTACGACGCCGTCCAGCGCGCGAGCAAGCGCAAGGCCGTCAAGTACGACAGCCGTGCCCACGGCGACACCTTCTACCTCGTCGACGACAAGGCCAAGAAGATCATCGCCGGCCCCCAGGGGCTCGAGGCCGACCTGTACTCCGACGAGGAGGCCGTGGCGACGAAGCAGCGCGCCGACTACAAGGTCGTGAAGGTTCCCGAGGGGACCACGATCCTGCAGGCCGAAGCACCGACCGCGAAGTCCGGCGCCGACAACGGCAAGACCCCGGCTCGCCAGGACAAGTGGTACGTCCTTCAGGACGACGTCTCCCTCCAGGGTGCCGACATCAAGGACCCGGCCGCGCAGACCGACCAGCGCACCGGCGAGCCGTCCGTGAACTTCAACTTCACGAGCAAGGGCCGCAAGATCTGGGAGGAGGTCACGAAGCGCATCGCCGAGCGTGGCCAGGAGCAGCTCATCGGCGGCTCCGGCATCCAGCACTTCGCGATCGCCCTCGACAACCAGCTCATCTCGGTTCCGCGGATCGATCCGCGCGAGAACCCGAACGGCATCTCCGGCGCGAACGGCTCGCAGATCACCGGTGGCTTCACGCGGGCCTCGTCCGCCGATCTCGCCGACCTCCTGCGTACCGGCGCCCTGCCGGTCGAGCTCAAGCTGATCTCGACCTCGCAGGTCTCCGCGACCCTCGGCCAGGAAGCCCTCGACGAGGCCCTCGTGGCCGGCGCCGCCGGCTTCGCAGTCGTCGCGCTCTTCCTGCTGCTGTTCTACCGCGTCCTCGGCGTGCTGGCCGTCTCCGGCCTCGTGCTCTACTCGCTGTTCTTCTACGCGCTCGTCCTGCTGATCCCGATCACGCTGACGCTGCCTGGCATCGCCGGCCTCATCCTCACGATCGGTGTGGCGGCCGACGCCAACATCGTCATCTTCGAACGCATCAAGGAAGAGCTCAGATCGGGGAGGAGTACGAAGACCGCGATCTCGGCCGGCTACAAACGCGGCCTGACCGCGATCATCGACGCCAACGTCGTCACCTTCGTCGTCGCGTTCATCCTCTTCACGCTCGCCACCGCGAACGTCAAGGCCTTCGCCTTCGTGCTCGGCATCGGCACCCTGGTGTCGTTCTTCACGGCCGTCGTCTACACGCAGGCCCTGCTCGGCGTCATCGGCGAGTCGAAGCTGATCACCGGCCGCGCCGCCTTCGGCGCAGGGCTCACGGAGAAGGCGCCACGTCGCTTCGACTTCATGGGCAAGTCCAAGGTGTTCTTCTCGCTCTCCGGCGTGATCCTGCTCGTCGGCGCCTTTGCGATCGGTACGCAGGGCATCCCGCTCGGCATCGACTTCGAGTCCGGCACCCGCATCACGACGGGCGTGGAGAAGGTCACCACGGAGAACGCGGTCCGCGACTTCATGGCGGAGCAGGGCTACCCCGACGCGAAGATCCAGAAGATCGCGAACGAGGACCTCGGCAAGGAGGCGTTCCAGATCGCCGTGCCGAGCCTCCAGCCCGACCAGGTCTCGAAGGTCCGAGCTGCGCTCGACACCGAGTACGGCGTGGGGGACTCGTTCTCCAACACCTCCGTCGGCCCGACGTTCGGCGCGCAGATCGCGAACACGGCGATCATCGCGATCATCGCGTCGCTCCTCGTGATCTCCGCCTACATCGCGCTGCGGTTCGAGTGGAAGTACGCGGTCCCGGTCCTCATCGCCCTCACGCACGACATCCTCATCGTCGGTGGCGTGTACGCCGCGATCGGTGTCGACGTGACGGCCTCGACGGTCGCCGCACTGCTCACGATCCTCGGCTATTCGCTCTACGACACGATCATCGTGTTCGACCGAATCCGAGAGAACGTGCCTCGAATGCCGAGGGCTACGTACGGCCAGATCGTGAACCAGTCGATGTCCGAGGTGCTCACGCGTTCGCTCGCGACCTCGTTCTGCACGCTGCTCCCGGTCACCGCGCTGTACGCCTTCGGTGGCGAGACGCTCCGCGACTTCGCACTCGCGCTCATCATCGGCACCTTCTCGGGTGCGTACTCCTCGATCTTCATCGCTGGTCCGGTGCTCGTGCACTGGAAGGAGCGCGAGCCGCTCTGGAAGCGCCGCGTCGTCGCGGTCGCCGCCTCGCACGGCGGTGTGGTCCCGGCCTACGCCGACGCCCCGAAGGCCGCCGTCGCCGAGACCGCCACGAAGTCCGGTCCGGTCCGCCTGTCGGCCGACCAGGGCGAGTCGGTCTCGGACGAAGAGTTCCAGGAGATGGTGCGCGACCTCGGTCTCGAGTCCGCGACCACGCGTCAGCCCAAGGCTGCCGCCCGGGCGACCACGGCCCCGTCACGCACGGAGGAGGTCGTCGATCCCAATGATCCCGCCTCCGTCCGACGGGCAGAAGCACGCAAGCGTAGAGACCAGCGGCGCAACCGCTCGGAGGGTGATTCCTGATGGCTATTCTCGCGTGGGTCATGATGGGTCTTGCCATCTGGCACTTCATGATCTGGCTCCCGGACCGTCACGTCGGCGGCATCGTCGGCTCGTTCCTCGTCGCCGGCTTCGGCGGCGCCATCGGTGGCCTGGCCATCAACGGCTTCACGATCCCCGGCGAGGCCGATCTCGGCGTCGCCGTGGCCCTGGAAGGCATCCCCGGCACGATCATCGCGCTCGGACTCGGGTACGCCTACGGCTCGTGGCGTGAGAACGCCGCGGCGGCTGCCCCCAAGGCCGCCGCGAAGTCCTGACGGTCGAACCCGGCGCTCCGGCGCCTTCCGTCTCCGGCGGTCCGTACCGTGGTGGCGTGGCCACCGTGACCGATACCCAGCCTGCGCGCCCCGAGTCCGGGGCGTCGCAGGAGCCGACCGCCGAGTCCATCCCGGGCACGGCACCCGGCACCCCCGCGGCCGAGGTGGCCGCGGGCGAACCGCACGCCGTCGTCGTCCCGTCCGCTCGCCCGGTCGTCTCGGCCGTCGATCCGCTGGTCGTCGGCGAGCTCCGTCGCGTCCTCGGCGTCACGCACGTCACCGCGCAGGCCCTGGCCCGTCGCGGCTTCGTCGACCCGACCGACGCCCGCGCGTGGCTGGCGGGCCGCACCGACGAGGTCGTCCCGCTGCCCGGCCTCGACGACGCCGCCGAGCTCGTGCTCCGCCACGTCCGTGCCGGCAACGACCTCCTCGTGCACGGCGACTACGACGTCGACGGGGTCAGCGCCACCGCGATCCTCCTCGACGTCCTCGAGCTGCTCGGGGCGTCGCCCAAGTGGCATCTGCCCAAGCGCGGCACCGACGGCTACGGACTCACCTCGGCGAGCCTCGAGCGGATCGGCCGGCTCGGTCCGAAGCTCGTGATCACCGTCGACTGCGGGATCACGGCGGTCGAGCAGACGGCGCTGCTGCGCGACGCGGGCATCGACGTCCTCATCACCGACCACCATCTGCCCCGCAGCGACGGCGTCCTGCCGGACACGGCCATCCTCCATCCAGGCGTCCTCGACGGCGAGCTGATCGCCCGGACGGGGGAGCCCTGTGGTGCCGGCGTCGCGGCCTCGCTCGCCGTGGCACTCCTGGAGGCGACCGGTCATGCGGCCGCCCCGCTGCGCGACGGCATCTCCGAGCTGGCCGCCCTCGCCACCATCGCCGACTGCGTGCCGCTGCAGGGTGCGAACCGCTCGACCGTCCGCGCCGGGCTCGGCGCCCTCGCACGCACCCGCCGGCCCGGCCTGCGC
>JAURVW010000748.1 GCA_030655275.1 Solirubrobacteraceae bacterium | reverse complement strand
GCAAGCTCGAATCGATGGGCAAGGAAGTGACCACCGCGCGAGAGTTCATCGAGCGCATCGCCAGCAAGTCCAGCATGAGCGGCAAGCCCTACGAAGTGAAGTTCAGCGACGGCAAGACGATGCTGGCGAGCCAGTTCCTCGCCGAGGAACTCAAGCGCATCGAGGGCCAGCCCGCGTAGGCTGAGCGCGTTTTCGCCGAGTGCAGGTCAAGACCCTTCTCCAGCTCTCGATCGCCGCCGCGGTCGTGACGATCGCGATGAAGACCGGCGCCTGGTGGATCACCGGGTCGGTCGGCCTGCTCTCCGACGCGATGGAATCCTTCGTCAATCTCGCCTCGGCGATGTTCGCGCTCGCGATGGTGACGATCGCGCAGCGCCCGGCCGATGCCGACCACCCGTTCGGCCACACCAAGGCCGAGTACTTTTCGAGCGGCTTCGAAGGCCTGCTGATCGCCGGTGCCTCGGTGGGCATCATCTGGGCCGCGGCGCATCGCTTCGCGAACCCGCAGGCGATCGAATCGTTGAACTGGGGGCTGGCGCTCGCGGCCGGCAGTTCGGCGATCAACGGGCTGCTGGCGCATCGCATGATGGCGGCCTCGCGCGAGCACCGCTCGATCGCGCTCGAAGCCGACGCGCGCCACCTCTACACCGATGTCTGGACGACCGGCGGCGTGATCGTCGGCCTGCTGCTGGTGAAGGCGACCGGCTGGCTCTGGCTCGATCCGCTGCTCGCGATCTTGGTCGCGCTGAACATCCTGCGCGAGGCCGCGCACCTCGGCCGGCGTTCGGTCGACGGTTTGATGGACGCCGCCGTCGAGCCCGAGGTTCGCGCGCAGATCGACCGCACGCTCGCGCGCTTCGCGCACCCCGCGGTGCGCTTCGATCACCTCGTCACGCGGCGTGCCGCGCAGCGCCGCTTCGTCGACCTGCACATGCACCTGCCGGCGAACTGGTCGCTGGCGCGCGCGGCGGCGTTGCGGGGCGAGGTGGAGCAGGCGCTGGTCGACGAGGTGCCGGGGATTCGGGTCTCGATCCAGATGCTGCCGTCGACCGTCTAGGCGCAGGTCGACGAGTTGAACGAGGAAACGACGCGGTGATCGCGTTGATCCAGCGCGTGGCGCGCGCCGAGGTGCAGGTGGCGGGTGCGTCGATCGGGGCGATCGGCGCCGGGCTGCTGGTCTTCGTCTGCGCCGAGCCGAACGACACCGACGCGCTCGCCGACAAGCTCGTCGCGAAACTGC
>JAURVW010000740.1 GCA_030655275.1 Solirubrobacteraceae bacterium | reverse complement strand
CGCCGTCGGCGTCGCCGGTCATCTGGACCCATTCCTCCGCGAGCGCATTGGCCGGCTTGAGGTGGTTGTAGCGGCGGCCGGCGTCCGCGTACTTGTTGCGGTCGGCGATCACCTCCGGGTCGCTCATCGCGGCTTCGGACTCGACGAAACGGAGTCGGATCTGTTCCACGAGGGCGTCGAGCATCACCTCCCAGTCTAGAGCCGGGCGGGGGCCGCCGCTCGCCGCATCCGGCGAGGGTGTCCGGACGCGCGATACTGGGCCGATGGCCGAAGCCTCGCGCGCCGCAGTGAACCGTGATCCGACCCGCGTCGCACTCCTGACGCTGTTGCTCGCGATCGCGCTGCCCGTCTCGGTGGTGCACTACGTCGACAGCGTCGCCAACTTCGCCGACTACCCCAAGTCGACGGTGCTGCCGAATCCATCAGCGCTCCTGATCGCGCTCTCCTGGTTCGCCTTCACCGCGGCCGGCGTGGCCGGCTATCTGCAGTACCGCCGGCGCCCGTCGCCGACGGCGTTGCTGCTGATCGCCTTCTACTCCGGCTCGGGGCTCGTCGGGTTCCTGCACTACTCCGTCCCGGGCGCCCTCGACATGCCGTGGTGGCGGCATCTGCACGTGATCGCCGACATCCTGCTCGGCGTGGTGATCTTCGGCTTCGCCATCTGGGCGGCGCGACAGCCGGCCGCGGTGCGGGTCACGCGCGCCTGACCGACCGCGACGGCAACGGCGCGGGCGACGGGCGGCTAAGGAGCGACCGTCCCGTAGCGCTCGCCGACCGCGGTCGGGGCGCCGTCGAGCGCCCGGAGGTCCTCGTCGGTGACCGTGAGTCCGGCGCCGCCCGCGTTCTCCTCGACCCGCTCGGGTCGGCGCGTGCCGGGGATCGGCACGATGAAGTCGCCCTGCGACAGCACCCACGCGAGCGCCACCTGCGACGGCTTCGCCCCGTGCCGCGCCGCGACCTCCTGCACGCGGTCGACGATGGCCTGGTTGGCGTCCATGGCGTCGCCCTGGAAGCGTGTGAGGCTCGACCGGAAGTCCCCGGAGGCGAAGCTGCCGCCCCGGCCGGAGAGTGCGCCGGTGAGGAAGCCGCGACCGAGCGGCGAGAACGGCAGGAACCCAGCGCCGTTGGCCCGGCACCACGGGATCACGTCGTCGAGCGGTTCGCGGGTCCAGAGGGAGAACTCCGACTGCAACGTGGCCACCGGGTGGATCGCGTGCGCGGCCCGCAGCTCGTCGAGGGTCGCCTCGCTCATCCCGATCGCCCGCGCCTTGCCGGCCCGCACCACCTCGGCCATCGCGCCCCAGGTCTCCTCGACGGGCACGGTCGGATCGACGCGGTGCAGTTGGTAGAGATCGACGTGGTCGACGCCGAGCCGCTCCAGCGAGGCGTCGATGCCGGCGGCGATGTGGTCGGGGTGGCCGTTCCTGCGCATCTCGATCGGATCGGTGCTCTCCACGATCAGGCCCACCTTCGTGGCGAGCACCGCCTCGTCGCGTCGACCCGTCAGGGCTTTGCCGACGAGCTCCTCGTTGGTGAACGGCCCGTACATGTCGGCGGTGTCGATGAGCGTCACGCCGAGATCGAGCGCACGGTGGATCGCGGCGATCGAACGCGCCTCGTCGCGGTCGGCCGGATCGTACGCCCACGTCATCCCCATGCAACCGAGGCCGATCGCGCCGACCACCGGCCCGTCGGTTCCGAGGCTGCGCGTCGCGATCTTGGCGGTCATGGCCGTGAGGCTACGACGGTCGAGACGGATGCTCAGGCGGCGACGTCGGTGCCGGCGCGCTGGGCCGGCGAGGCGCTGGCCGGGTCCTCGTGCTCGAGGACCTTCTCGAGCGCCGCGATCGCGACGGCGAGCTGGTCGGCCGTCGGCTCGCGGGTGGTCATGCGCTGCAGCTGCATGCCGGGCCACATCAGGACACGGGCCACTCGGAGCTCGCGGTTGCGACCCATCCACTTGATCGCTTCGAAGGCGAGACCGGCGACGAGCGGGATGCCGAGCACGCGCGAGAGCAGGAGCCAGCCGAGCGGCAGGCTGCCGAGGGGGGCGAAGACCACCACGGAGACGATCATCACGATGAGCATGAAGCTGGTCCCGCAGCGCGGATGCAGCCTGCTGAACCGGGCGGCGTTCTCGGGGAGGAGCGGTTGGCCGGCCTCGAGACAGGCGATCGACTGGTGCTCGGCCCCGTGGTACTGGAAGACGCGCTGGAGATGGGCCATGCGCGAGACGGCCCAGAGATAGGCGATGAAGATCGAGAGACGCACGACCTTCTCGATCACGACGAACGTGAGGCCGTTGTCGACCTCGCTCCCGCCGATCACCTTCACGAGGGTGGCGGGGAGCAGGAAGAACAGGCCGACGGCGAGCGAGAGACCGGCCACGATGGTGAGCGCCCACTTGAGCCCGGTCAGCGGTTCCTGCTCGCCCTCCGCAGCCTGCGCGTTCGCCGACATGCCGAGCGCGCGCACGCCCACGCCCATCGACTCCACGAGCGCGACGGCTCCGCGGACCAGTGGCAGGCGCAGGATCCGGTGGCGGGTAAGGACGGAGGTGAAGGGCTCGTCGGTGACGGCGATCCCGCCGGGGTTCGTCGGATGGGTGTCCGGCAGCCGGACGGCGACGGCCCAGTGCTTCGTGCCGCGCATCATCACGCCCTCGAGCACCGCCTGGCCGCCGATCGGCAGATCCTGCGCGGGCCCGGGTGTGGTGCCGCGGCGAACGGGTCCGCTCGCAACTCCCAGCGAGGAGGCGGTGGCATCCCGGCCGGCGTCGCGGTCGGAGTAGGCGTGGATCGGGCGGAAGGCGGGCACGGAGAGCGGAAGCGCGGAGGCTCCACCTCCATGGTCGGGCAGACGCCGGGCGAGCTGGACCCGTCAGGACGGGTGTCCGACGCCGCCGCGCGCCGGGCCGCCCGGTCGGACTCAGGTTTCGGGCGAGATGATCGCCCGTTACCGCCGTCTCTCTACCAAGTCGGCCCCAGAACGACGAAACGCGCCCAGGGGGCGCGCTTCGGGTTCGACTGGCGTCAGAACGTGCGCGCCCGGATCAGCGGGGCGCGCACGGACCTGACGAAGGTCGCGGTGTGATTACTCGGCGGCGGGAGCGTCGGCGGCCGGGGCCTCCGGGGCGGCAGCCTCGGGAGCCGGGTCCGGAGCAGCGGCGCCAGCGCCGGCCTCGGCGGACTTGGCCGACTTGCCCTGCGCAGCAGCGGCGCGGCGGCGGAAGCGCTCGACACGGCCACCCGTGTCCATCAACTTCTGCTTGCCCGTGTAGAACGGGTGGCACTGCGAGCAGATCTCGACGCTCAGCGAGTCGGCGGTCGACCGGGTGGTGAACGAGTTGCCGCAGGTGCAGGTGACCTGGACGTCGGTGTACTCGGGATGGATTTCGGTCTTCATGACGATCTCTTCTGATTGCGTTAGGGGCGCCGCGGTCTTTGCCGGAGCGCCTGGCGACCATTCAGTCTAGCGGGGTTCAGCGAGCCGACCGTTTGCGACTCTGCGTGGCCTTGCAGTCGATCGTCGTGTACTGGTCGGCGAGGAGATCCTCGGGGTCGGCGCCGTCGGGCTGGACCTTCACGTAGACCTTGCCCGGGCAGGTGTCGAGCGCGACGGTGACGTCGGACTTGCCACCGCCCTTGAGCGCGTCGACCGTGGCGGTCCCGAGCGTCTCGCGCGTGGTGGCGTCGAAGACGGTGACGGTGCCGTCCTGGCTGGCGAGCCGGCCGGCGTTGCGGATCGCGACACTCACCCGGTGCGTGCCGGAGGCGACGGTGTCGACGACCTTGCCGAGCACGAGCGTGCCGGTGAAGAGGGGCTGGTTGCAGGTGACGATCCGCGTGGCCTGCTTCGACGTCGACTTGCCGGCGGCGTTGTAGGCGCGGGCGTCGACGAGCGCGCGGTACTGTACGCCTTCGTCGAGCGGGCCGTAGCTCTTGGTGGCCGCGACGATCGTGTTCGCCTTCGACGCGATCTCCCACCCACCGACCTCGGTCGCGGTCGGCGTGGTCGCCACCTTCTCCCAGGAGCCCTTGGCCGAGGGCCGGCTCTGGAGGCGCACGCGGAACGCCGCGCGGTCGGTCTCGTCGACGGCGGGGCCGGAGGAGACGTCGAACTTGAGCAGGCGATCGCCGGCGGTGGGGCCGATGCTGCAGAGGCGCGAGCTGATCTTCAGCGTCGGGGCGACGTCCTTGGCGGCCGCACGGGCGTGGGCATCAGGGGCGAGGCCGCCGACGAGCGCCAGCGACAGAGCTGCGGCGACGGAGAGGGCTGGCGTGAGAAGACGAAGGGACGGCATGAGCGGCAAGACGTGTCGGGGGATTCACAAGTCTGGAACACCGTCCAAACACGATGGTTGCGGTGTTCCTCGACAAATCGTCGTGAATCCCTTTCTACCCGCAAACCGCGCGCCAGAACGGGCAGAGCCCGGCACCCTCTCGGGTACCGGGCTCTGCAGACGGTCGATGTGTCGGAGCGGCGAGCCGCTAGACCACCTGGTAGGCGGGGCCGTCGCCACCTTCCGGCGGGGTGAGGCGGCCGCCACGGGCGGTGATGGCACCGCACTGCACGCAGTTCGTGTAGTTGACGATCACGTCGACGTGGCCGGTCTCGGGCGCGTCCTCCGGGATCTCGTACACGCCGGCGGGGCACATCCACTTCCAGGTCTCGGCGACCTCGCGGGCGACGTTCTTCTCGATCCGGATGTGGCTCGGAGCGTCGTCGCGGGTGGCGTTGCCGGTGATGAAGACCGACGAGAGCTTGTCGAACGTGTACTTGCCGTCGGCCTTGGGGTACAGGTCGGAGGCCGGCTTGCTCGGGATCGACTGCACGACCTCGGCGTCGAGGTGGTTGCTCTTGCGACCGCCGGGGACCTTGCCCTTCGAGACGATGTCGAGGCCGGCCTTCGCGAGGTTGAACGGCATCGACGAGCCGCCGACGAGCTGCATGTTGTTGCGGACCTGGAAGAGACGCTTGCCGACGACGTCGTCGTCCGCGATGGCCTTCTCGTAGGACGACATGTCCTTCTGGCCCTTCTTCAGCGAGGCGTAGATCTCCTCGGCGGCGATGATGCCCGACTTGATCGCCATGTGCACGCCCTTGAGGGACGCCATGTCGATCATGCCGCCGGACTCACCGACGAGCACCGCACCGGGCATGGAGAGCTTCGGCTGCGACCAGAAGCCGCCGCCCTGGATGGCCTTGGCGCCCCACGCGGTGCGCTCGCCACCCTCGAGGATCTTCTTGAGCTTCGGGTGCTGCTTGACGGTCTGGAGCATGTCGTGCGCCGAGACGGTCGCGTCGGGCGTCGACAGCGGGACGACGATGCCGATCGAGACGAGGTTCTCGCCGTACGGGTAGACCCAACCGCCGATGCCGGTCTCGTGCCACTTGGCGTTCGAGCGGCCGGGCCAGCCGAAGAAGTGGACGACCTGGTCCCACTGCTCGGTGGTCTTCCAGACCTCCTTGGCGCCGAGCTTCCAGACCGGCGGCTCCTTGCCCTCGGCAAGGTCGAAGCGCTGGATGGCGGCACCGGTGAGGTGTCCCCAGTTGCCCTCGGCGAGGACGGTCGCACGGGCGTGGACCTCCATGCCGGGCTCGAAGTTGCCGAGCTCCTGGCCTTCCTTGCCGCGGCCCTTGTCGCCCGTGACGATGCCGGCGACGGCGTCGTCCTTGACGAGCAGCTTGTGGGCGGCCGTCTCCGTGAGGATGTAGGCGCCGGCCTCTTCGGCCTTGTCGGCCATCCAGCGGCAGAGCTGGGAGATCGAGGTGACGTAGTTGCCGTGGTTCTGGAAGTTCGGCGGGACGGGCTTGAGCGACGAGGCGCGCTTCTCCCCGTGCAGCCACCAGACGGCGTCCTTCTGGTTGACGTGGCGGATCGCGGGCAGGGCCTCGAGATCCTCGTCGGGGAAGAGCTCCTTGAGCGGACCCGGCTTCATCACCGCGCCGGACAGGTTGTGCGCGCCGCACGCCTTGCCCTTCTCGATGACGGCGACGGGAACTTCGCCGAGCTGCTCGAGCAGCTCCTCGTCGTCGGCGAGGAGCTGCAGGAGGCGGTTTGCAGCGGCCAGACCGGCCGGCCCACCACCGACGATCGCGACGCCGACCTCGATCGCCTCGTCCTCGCCTGCCTCGGGGGCAGCGATGAACTCGGTGAGCGGGTCGACCGGCGGCGGGAACTCTGCCGGTGCGTGTCCGTTGGTGGTGGCGGCCATCTGTCTGCCTTAGCCCTTCTTGGCCTTGAGCGCCTCGACCAGAGCCGGGGCGATCTTGTGGAGGTCTCCGATGACGCCGAAGTCGGCGAACTCGAAGATCGGCGCGTTCTCGTCCTTGTTGATCGCGAGCACGTTCTCCGCCGACTGCATGCCGACCTTGTGCTGGATCGCACCCGACACGCCGAGACCGACGTAGAGCTTCGGGGCGACGGTCTTGCCCGTCTGGCCGACCTGGCCCG
>JAURVW010000734.1 GCA_030655275.1 Solirubrobacteraceae bacterium | reverse complement strand
TTACAAACAATATATTCATATGCTGTCATTTATATCAACTCCATAGTTCCTCTGCTAATCTAACTATAGCACTTGGATGCTTCTTTCCAGCCCAGCGTTCACCAACTGTAAGACTTGGTGCTGCCTTCTCAGCCATGCGCCATTCTTGTATATATGGAAATATTATACCTTTTCGTACAAGTAAATCAAATGTCCTTTCTGCAACGGTATTTTGTATATAAACAGGTACAGGATGAAGATAATCTGCTTTCTCAATCTGTAAACCGTACTTATCACTAAGCCTCATGAGAAGCTGCCTTATTTTTAATTTTGTTGGCTCTGGTGGCTGACCATATATTATCAGATCTACATCTGATTTTCCGGATCTGAACCTGTTCGGGTCAATTATTGAGCCAAAAAATTCTATTTTGTTTATACCTTCTAATTTTCTGGCCTGTTCATTAAATTCCTTCATGAATGATATTGTATCTGCCATTTTATCCTTCCTTGATCATCATATCTGCAATTTCACCCGGCGCAGACAGCAGCAGTTCCTCGCATTCAGGATACGGTACCTTCGTGAAAGTTATCATTTTTCTGGCTTCAAGGATCTCCTTATCCAGCAGTTTAAAAAGCCCTGCCTTTACGCCTTCGTTGGTCCAGAACTGTTTTATCTTGGACAGATCAGGGGATTTGTTCATCAGATCGGTAACTGCCTCTTTAACAAGCCTGTCCACATTCACGCACCGCAGAAGCAGCATCTCAGAACCGAAACCCCCTGTTTTTTTACCATCGATAACTTTTTGTAGATCCGCAATATCATCCGCAATCTGCATTGAATTACCGCAATAAACACCGTAATTTGAGAAATATCTCATCTCTTCCTTATAAGCACATAAATTATCCAGGCTGTTACAGCAAATACACCTTGATGCCAACAGTCCCCATAGAGATGCAAGACTAAACAATCTCCCGGTCTTTTGTGATATCACGATATCATAAAGTTTTATGGCTGGAAGATCCGGATTATAGAACAATTCCTTAACCACTCCACTAACCATGAAGCGCTGCGTCTGAGCCAGGGTACTCACGAACCTCTTCCCGTGTCGTGATACAATGTCATACGGCAAGCTCAGAACTCCAATCGTATCCAGCATAGCCTTTTTATGC
>JAURVW010000732.1 GCA_030655275.1 Solirubrobacteraceae bacterium | reverse complement strand
TTCTCCCAAAGAGGGAGAAAAGGGGCACGTGGGGGGTGAGTTTTTTGACCCCGAATTTTTTGAGACCCGCCGTTTTTGAAGCGTTTTTCCTCTGGAAAACCACTTCCGGACCTCTCGAATCCGTTTTTTGCCCCTGAAGTTTTTGACACCACCCGTTTTTGAAGCGATTTCCCTCTGTAAAACCACTTCCGGATCTTCCAATCCGTCCCCTTTTTTTACACCCCAATTCCCCTTTATTCACCTGCTCAAATCGTTACCTTCCACAGAAATTGGAAACTATTCTGCCGAATTTTCCATTTTAATCTTGAGTGCTCGGACTTGCGAACTTTTTCTTTACTCTATTAATTATTTTACATACTCGTCCTCAAACAAGCTTCACCTTTTTTAACTACCCCTCTTCGACTCCGGTCGACCTTAATCATTCCACCACCTCTCTTGTCCCAAAGTTAATTTTAAGTATTTCACATTATTCATCGTTAAATTCTAACAAACGCTGAAAGCCTTTTTGTTTCGCAAACGTGCTCACAATATTTCTAGGTTGCTGTAGCCATTTGATTGTTTATTACGTTTATGTTCCGCGATAATCTTTGTGCTAAGTGATTATAGACACAGTTAGTATTTTGAGGCAATTCGACAACCCGTTTTTGACTGTTCTAGAATAAACGTACTTCTTTTTGTTTGACAATCTCATTGTTTGATAACTAACTAATTTTTTTTTCGAAAGTCAGCCCAAATATAACGTTTTTTGGATAATCCAGATGACGAGTGACATTCTTTCGCGACACAAATCACATCAATGCGGAAACCACATTTTCGGCTTTTGCCAGGACTAAAGCCCCTCGTGTAAAAATCGCACGGTGTTTAACTTTGTTTAGTTTTCCCAGACTATTAATTTTGGTCCTTTACCCCGTTTGTCCCATATTAGTTGTGTAAGTGTCAAAGACACTTAGTGTGGAAACCACACTTTTGGCTTTTGCCAGGACTGAAGCCCCTCGTTGATTAACTGTCTCAACGGTAAATTGACGTGTATTCGCTTTGATTCAATTCGCGTTTTATGC
>JAURVW010000214.1 GCA_030655275.1 Solirubrobacteraceae bacterium | reverse complement strand
GTTTTTCGTCCTCCGGACGGCCGTTCATGATTGGCTATACGCCGTGACGACTCTTATCCCCCACGGTTCGTCACGGGTCACGGGTTGACCGGCGGGCGTATCCCGCGGCAGACCGAACTGGAGACCTTCGGGGTCGTCTGCCTGATCGGCCCCCAGCTCGAGGTCGCGCACATCTCGGCGAGCTGCGGCACGATCCTCGGCGTCGACCGGGAGCGGTTCATCGGAGCCCCGATCACGGAGATCCTCGACGGCCCCGATGCCAGCGCGTTGGCCGAGGCCCTCACGTCGGGGATCGAAGCCGTCGGGTGGAGGCGGGTGCAGCTCGCGTCCGGTGGCACGATGAAACTGCATGCGTTCGATGCCGGTGCCGGGCTCGTGGGGATCGACCTCACCCCGCTTCCGGCGGAGGATCCTGGCCCGGGCGCTCAGGCCCTCGAGCGCGTCGCCGCGTGGAACACCCGGCTCCTGGCCTACGACTCGTCGGCCGATCTCCTCTCGGGAATTGCATCGCTGGTGCGCGAACTGACGGAGTTCAACGGCGCGTGGGTGTCGCGCAAGGACCACGACGGCCGCAGCACGCTCGTCGCCTCCGACGTGCACAACGCCCCGAGCGCGGTCGGTCAGACCGTCCAACCCTCGGACTCGCTCCCCGGGCAACCGGAGCTACGCGGGCGCCCCATCCCCTTCTTCGTGGCCGACCTCGCCGCCGACGCCACGCGGCTGTGTCCGGAGCCGCCCGACGGCGTGGATCTCACGGGCAGTCTGCTGCTCAGGCCGTACCCCCAGTTCCTCGCACGCATGGCCGACCTCGGTGTGCGATCGCTCGCCGCCATCCCGATCGTGATGGAGGGCGAGATGTGGGGCCGGGTCCTGTCCTTCCATCCCTCAGCCCTCAGGGTCCCCGCGGCCACCCAGGCCGAGCTCGGACTGCTCGGGGTCGCGGCCGGCGCCCGGCTGCACGAGCTCCTGGCGACCGAACGCGCACTCGAACGCGACGCGCTCACGCGCAGCGCCAATGCCGTCGTGAAGGCAATCGCGGCATCCGACGAACTGATCGACGGGCTCGTGCGTGACCAGGCCGCGCTGTGCGGCGTCTGCGCGGCGAGCGCAGCCGTGGTGTCGATCGCCGACCGGGTCGCGACCGCCGGCCCGATCGCGAGCGATGCGGCCGCGCACCTGCTGGAGGTGGCGCGCCGCGCGCTTCGCCGCACCGATGACGCGATGGCGTCTTCCACCACGCTCGACGGAGCGGCGCCCGTCGACGAGACGGTGGCGACCGGATATCTTGCGGTGCGCCTCGACGCCAACGCCGACGACATCGTCGTGTGGGCGGCCGGGGAGACGCACCGGGACATCACCTGGGTCGCGCCGCAGCTGGCGACGAACGAGGAGAGCAACCAGCTCTTCGTCGACCAGGGCGAGCGGGTGGAACCACGCCGGGGTTCCTGCGCGCCATGGTCGGACGCCCAGCAGGAGCAGGCCGCCGAACTTCGCGAGGCGATCGGCGAAGTGCTGATCGCGCGATACTCCCAGGTCACGACCCTCAACGCGGAGCTCACCCGTTCCAACGAGGAGTACGACGCGTTCGCCCGAGCCGTGGCGCACGACCTGAAGGCTCCGCTGCGCGGCATCCGGCAGACCTCCGAGTTCCTCATCGAGGACATCGCGTCCGGTGCTGCTCCCGACCCCTCCGATCTCCACACCGTCGTCCGCCTCGCCGAGCGGATGGACGGCATGCTCGACGACCTCCTCGCCTACACGCAGGTCGGCAACGCCAGCTGGGAGCCCCGGCCCGTCGCGCTCCAGACGGCCGTCGCGGAGATCTTGGAACTGCTCGGCGATCGCGTCGACGGCGCCTCCATCTCGATCGAGGACGCCTTCTTCACGGGCGACCCGGCGGCCGTCCGGCAGGTGCTGCTCAACCTCGTCGGCAATGCGGTGAAGTACGGCGGCGAGCGACCGACGATCGAGATCGACGTCACCACCGTCGCCGAGCTCGGGGACGCCGTTCCGGACGTCTTCGCCGACGCCTCACCGAAGACGCAGGTACTACGGGTCACCGATGACGGCATCGGGATCGATGAGGTCAACCACGAGCGCATCTTCGACCTCTTCAGGCAGCTCGACCCGGGTGCCGAGGGCTCCGGCACGGGCCTGGCGCTCTGCCGTCTGATCTGCCGGCGTCACGGCGGCGAGATCTGGCTCAAGTCGACCCCGGATGAGGGCACGACCTTCTTCGCCGCCGTCGACCGCTGAGGACGAGCGCGGCCCCGGAGACCGGTCAGTCGGAGGGGTGTCGATCGTCTGCGATCGACACGAGCTGCTGCACGACCGCCCGCAGCCCGGCCAGGCTCGGCGGTTTCTCGATGTAGTCGTCGGCGCCGGCCGCCATTGCGCGGGCCACGATCTCATCGCCGGTCTGGGAGGAGAGCGCGAAGATCGCTGGGTAGCTGCCACCGGGCATCGCCCGCACCGCGCGGATCACCGCGACGCCATCGATACCGGGCAGGTTCATGTCGACGACGAGCATCGACAGCTCGTCCGGGCGCAGGTCGCCACTGGTGAGCGCCTCGACGGCGTGCTCACCGGAGGGCCAGACCACGACGTGGCCCTCGTCGGCCATCACCCGACGGAATGCGGCAGCGTCCTCCGCGCCGTCCTCCACGAGGGCGACGAGACATTCAGCGTTCTGAAATCCGCCACCGGCCGTCATCTTCGTCTCCTGCACAGGGTGATCATGACGCGATCGGGCACGGGACTCCGAAAATCGGCGGGGCAGGGTGCGTCGCGCGCGGGCAGGCATGGTCGGACGACCGACCCCGGCCTCGGCTCAGCGGACGTCCCAACCCAGTTTCTCGATGGCCTCGTCGACCGAGGCCTCCGCCGCCCGGCGGCGCCGCTCGTCGCTGGAGAACCGGCGCCAACGACGAGCTCGGTCGGACGGCGACGCCGAGGTCGTCCGCAATCGCATCAAACCGAACGGGCGGGACCCGGGAGCCGGATGGGGAGCGCTCGCCATCGTCTGAACCTACGCTCGGCCCGGGCCATACCCCAAACACCCCGAACCAACTCGTAAGAATCACCCGTTACCGCGCCCGGGCAGCCACGGGCAGCTCCTCGCCTTGCGACCTCGACCGTCGGCCCGGCCCGGCGTCCGTCGGTGTCGGACCGAGGTGGTCAGATGCTCGGCACAGCTCCGCTCGGCGCCGAGCCGTCCGTGCTCAGCGGCGCTCCCGTGCCATGACGGAGGCGTACATCACGCCGAAGCTCATCAGCAGTTCCTGCGTCGCGGGCGTGAGCGTGGTCGGTCCGGCGAACTGCAGGCATGCATAACCGAACTCCACGCCGGCCACCTTGAGCGGGATCGCGAGGCAGGAGCCCTCTCCACCCAACGCCTCCACGACGGGCCGCTCCAGCCAGGTCGGCCGGTCGGCCAACGCGGCGGCGTCGATCTCCTGTGCCAACGCGAGCGGGATGCGGGACGGCAGCATGCGACCCCGCAGCGAGATGGATCCCTGCAGCGCGGCGCCATAGCGGAACGCGATGAAGCCGTCCTGGGCGCCGACGCCTTCGCAGATGGCGTCGAACGCCGGACGCAGTCCCGTCGCGCCCCCGTGGACCTGCAGCTGTCGACGGGCCTGGGCCAGCCCGTTGGCCGCTGCCCGTTCGACGTTCCTCTGGCGCAGCAGGTCGTCCCGGCTGCGAACACAGCGCCCCTCCCGGGGCAGCTCCATCACGATCACCACCGCGGGCGAGAACGTGGGCGCCCCGAGCGTGAACGCCATCGCCTCGTGCTCCTGGTCCTTCGCGCCGGGGGTCTCGATCCAGACCAACCTGGGTTCGTGATCGTGGCTCGCCATACGCAGGAGTTCCTGGGCGGTCGCATCGCTCAACTGCGGAAATTCCGGTCCGGCGGCCTCGTTGGCATACACGCGCGCCAGCGGCGTCGTGGCGGGGTCGGCGGTCTGAAAGCCGACGACGGCGACGTCATGACCGTCGAACGCGGTCGCGAGCGGCCCGAGGTCGAGCGGCCCGGCCTCGCGGCGGCGGGCCTCGTCGATCGCAGCGCCGACCGGGAGCCCGGAGGCGATGAGCTGTTTCGTCGCGATCAGGCCGGGCACCTCGGACGCGAGGTAGCGGCGCCGGCCCGAGACGACCGTCGGATAGGAGAACCGACGGGACCAGGATCGAAGGCGCTCCTCGGCGATGCCGGTGAGCCGCTCGAGCTCCCCTGGCGTGAGATGGTCGCGGGCGGCCGGCCGGATCACGGCCGGTGCCGGCGACGGGGGCGAGACGGTGACTCGGGCGGTAGGAGCCGCCGGAGTACTCCGGGTGGACTCGGCTTCGGTCGGATATGCGATCGCTTCGCGCATGGGCGCTCCTGAGGTGGGGATTCTCGACCCACGAGACAGAGGGACCAGTGCTCACCGAGGAACCCCTTTGAGCTCCTTGACTATGCACCTGGCCGACCACTGCAAACGATCGTGCCGCCCGAAGAGCGGTGATGCGAGTAGACCAGCTTTGACCCGACTTCTCCACCGCATCCACGCCAGATGGGTGGTCATCGACGGACACCCGGCGCGCAGCATCGGGTCCTCCGCGGCCGGTGGGCGCACGAGTCGCGACCTCCCGGGTCGGACCTGCGGCAATTCAATACTAACTCGATCCTGTTATCCTGGTTTGCGGTCACGAGTGCCAGCGCAAAGCCCCGGCTCGCTGGTCGGCAACCCTCCAAACCGCGATGGGGTGCCCCGGGTGAAGACCAGGCCGCGCTGCCCGCGAAGGAAGGGCAGCGCCAGCAACGCGGACCCGCTCGTCGGGTCCCGGAACCACGGAGACCCCATGAGCCCCAGCACCACCGTTCTCGACCGCATCGACGAGTCGCCGACGCGCGTCGACCCCACCCCTTTCGATGCCACCGATCCGACGGGCGGGCGGGCGGACGTCGTCGCCGGCTCGCCCGCAAGCGATCCGCTCCTCCCCGTCGTCGGCGGCGCACTGCGCGTGCCGCTGCTCGGCGGAGGCACGACGCGTTTCGTGAACCTCGACTACGGCGCCACCGCGCCCGCCGCCCAGTACGTCGCCGACCGCGTGGCACAGGTGCTGCCCTTCAGCGGCAGCGTGCACCGAGGCGCGGGCTTCACGTCGCAGGCCAGCAGCGCGCTCTACGAAGCGGCCCGCTCGACCGTCGGCGCGGCACTCGGCACACGGGACGACGACCTCGTCGTCTTCACGCGCAACACGACCGACGCCACCAACCTGCTCGCCCGTGCCGTCCCGGCCGGCGCAGGTGGTGTCGTCGCGCTCGACATCGAGCACCACGCCAACCTCCTGCCGTGGCAGCGCACGGTCGGCCTGCGGGTCGTCGAGCATGCCGCCACCATCCGTGAGACGCTCGCCCGGATCGAGGCGGCCGTCTCGGCCCGACCGACCGCCCTCCTCGCGATCACCGGCGCCTCCAACGTGACCGGTGAGCTCCTGCCGATCGCCGAGGCCGTCCGGATCGCCCACGCCCACGGCGCGCGGGTGTTCGTCGACGCCGCACAGCTCGCGCCCCACCGCGCCGTCTCGCTCGTCGACCTCGGGGCCGACTACGTCGCCCTCTCCGGGCATAAGCTCTACGCGCCGTACGGCAGCGGCGTGCTCGCGGGCCGCCGCGACTGGCTCGACGCCGCCGACCCCTACCTCGCCGGCGGCGGAGCCGTGCGCGAGGTGACCGTCGCCCGCACCGATTGGGCCGCCGGCGCTGCGCGCCACGAGGGCGGCACGCCGAACCTCGTCGGCGCGGTCGCGATCGCTGCGGCCTTCGAGGCGCTGGGCTCGCTCGTGGGCGACGACGCGGTCGACGCGCGTGAGGTGCACGAACGAGCCCTTCGCCAGCGCGTGATCGACGGCATCGCCGGTCTGCCCGGCGTGAACGTGATCCGCATCTGGGACGACAGCGTCGACGCGATCGGCGTGGTGACCTTCACGGTCGACGGGTTCGCGCCCGGCCACGTGGGGGCCTATCTCTCCGCGGAGCACGGCATCGGCGTCCGCGACGGCCGCTTCTGTGCCCACCCCCTCCTGGCACGCTTCGGACTGCCGCAGGGCGCGCTGCGGGCGAGCTTCGGTGTCGGCTCACGGTTGGCGGACGCCGACCGCCTCGTCGACGCGATCCGTCAGCTCGTCGATCGTGGCCCCACCTTCGCCTACTGCGAAGGCCCGGCCGGTTGGGTGCCCGAGCACGACACGCGCGATCTCGCCGCGTGGGTCGGACTCGACCTCGGCCTCCCGGCAATCACGCCGGGCGCGCGACCCTGCAGCTTCGGCTGAGCCCGACGACCCGGGCGCCCGAAGGGGCGCGTCTTGGGAGACTGTCGCCATGGAATCCAAGCCCTCGCTCGCCGACCTCGACGCCGCGCTCAGCGCTGCGGCCATTGCCTGCGCCGACAAGGCCCGCGTCACGGCGGAGAGCGGCGGCCACGGCGTCACCGCCGAGACCTGGGCCACCGCCGCT
>JAURVW010000213.1 GCA_030655275.1 Solirubrobacteraceae bacterium | reverse complement strand
CCATTCTTCGACTTCCTTTATGGCCCGCAAGGCCGCGCGCTCGTCGCCCGCGATCTGATTCCGGTATCGGCCGCCGCAGCCGGCTATCGCGGTGCGGCCACGTTTGGCCGGGCCTGAAGCGGCAGCTTCACGATCACCCGGCCGCCGGGTTCCGCGCTTTCGCCAATTTCAATCTCGCCGCCGTGGGCGCGGGCGATGGAGCGCACGATCGCGAGGCCGAGGCCCGATCCGCCGCTGTCGCGAGCGCGCGACTCGTCTAGGCGCACGAAGCGCTCGAACACGCGCTCACGCTCGGCCTCCGGGATGCCCGCGCCGTCGTCGGAGACCGACACGACGACCCAGTCGGCCCCGCCGACCAGGCCGGCCTGGTTCGCACCGCCGGCGCGATCAGCGCCTTCGAGGCCCGGAGTGCCAGCGGCTCCGGAGGTGGGGCGGGATGCGCAGGCGAGGGTGATGCGGGTGCGGGCGTGGCGCCGGGCGTTGTCGACGAGGTTGCGCAGGGCGCGGGCGAGCAGCGCCGCGTCGCCCGAGACCCGGCACGCCGTGACCCCCGAGGCGTCGACGACGAGGGCATGATCGAGCTCGCGCAGTCGCCGCGCCTCGGCCAGCACGAGGTCGTCGAGGTCGACCTCGCGGCGGTCGAGGGCGAGGCCGTGCTCGTCGGCACGGGCCAGCAGGAGCAGCCCGTCGACGAGCCCCGCCATCCGCTCGCTCTCCTCCGCCACGATGCCCGCGAGCTTCGTCGCCGGCATGCTCGCCGGGTAGGCCGCGGCCACCTCGGCGCTCTGCCGCAGCGCGCTGAGCGGCGAGCGCAGCTCGTGCGAGGCGTCGGAGACGAAGCGGCGCTGGCGGCGGTCGCTCTGCTCCAGGTGGTCGAGCATGCGGTTCATGGTGCCGGCGAGGCGGTCGATCTCGTCGCCGGTGCCGGGCCGGTCGATGCGGCGACCCAGTCCCGCGGCGGTCACCTGTTCGGTGTCGTGCCGGATGCGCTCGACCGGCCGCAGCGCCCGCCCCACGGCGAGCCAGGTGACGAGCGCCATCACGGCGACGAGCAGCGGTACCGCGACGAGCAGCAGCACCGTGACGGTGCCCACGGCCTCGACGCGGGTGCCGTCGTCGACGCCCGCGATGAGCAGTCCGTCGTC
>JAURVW010000718.1 GCA_030655275.1 Solirubrobacteraceae bacterium | reverse complement strand
CAGCGCGCGCCGGTCGTGCAGCACGCAGGCGAAACCGCTGCTGCGCACGGCCGCGTCGACCGGCATCGTCTTCACCAGGCACCAGAGGACTTCGTCGCGAGCGTGCGCATCGCGTCCGGCGAGGGCGATCTCGATGCCTGAAACACCCGCGCCGGAGTCGAACCCGTGGCGCAACGCGTCGAGCGCGGCCGGGTCGGTCTCGGGGTGTGCAAGTGCCGCGAGTTCGACCCCGGCGGCGTCGCCCGCACAACCCGTCCTGGTCTGGAACGCCGCGTTGCACCAGGTGATGTGCCCGGCCGCATCGGTGGTGGCCAGCATGTCGCCGCCGCGCGCGAGGAAGGCGTCGATCGCCGCCTCGGACGGGCGGGTGGGTGTCTGCATGGGCTCTCCGGAGTGGAGGGATGTGCCGGTACGGCGGAGCGCTCGCAGGGTGCGTCGGGCCGATTGTGCACTCGGCATGCAGACGGGAGGGGTCGGTGAGAACCATTGGAGGGCGGGGCCTCGGCGCCCTCCGCCGACCCCGCCGGCGCCGTCACTGCACGAGTTTGAGCGGCGCGCCTTGCGCCGCGGCGGCGACCTCCGCCTCGGTGAACGGCAGGTCGATCCAGGCCAGCGCGGAGAAGCGCCGCGTCTGGTCGGCGAAGGAGGGCGAGGCCGGGTCGGTCGATTGCGAATAGGTGAGGAAACCCTGCGCCTTCGGCCGGCCGCCTTCGAAGGAGATCGTCATCACGATCGACGAGCCGTACTCGACGTCGAACAGCCCGCCACCGACGCCATGGTTGTAAATCGCGTTGTAGACCTCCTCGCCCGAGCCGCCGTGCATCGGGATGTTCTCGCTGCCGCGCACCGCGACCTGCACCTGGCCCCACGGGCGGGTGTAGTCGAGCCCCTCGGCATCGAGCCCTGCCATCGCCTGGCCGAGGGCTTGTCGGGCCGCCGTGACGATGGCCGGATCGGCGATGCGCAATCCGCGCGGCGTGTTGACCGGATCGGCGGCGTCGAAGGGCACGCTCCAGTAGTCGACGCCGAGTTCGTTCAGTGCCTGGCGCCACGCGAAGAAGAGCGGCCAGCCGGTGCTCGCCAGGTTGGCCGTGCCGTCCCAGCCGGCGAGCACGTTGCAGCCTTTCACCAGGTCGACGCTCGCGCCACTCGGCAACTGCACCACGCCCGCACCGACGCAGGCGCTGCGCAGGTCGTCCAGCAGGGCGGTGGCGTAGAAGGAACGGTTCGAGAAGGCGATCTGCTGCAGCGCCGGCAGGTCGAAGCGGGTGCCGGTGCGGCCGTCGGTGCCGGCGAGGCGGGCCTGGATCTGCGCGAGTCCGATGCGCGTGCGACCGCCTTGCTCGTGGCCATCCGCGCTGACGATCGAGGGGTAGCCGGTCAACGGGGCGGCCGGGTTGGTGAACCAGGCACTGTCGTTGCTGTTCTGGACGTAGTCGTCGCGCAGCA
>JAURVW010000713.1 GCA_030655275.1 Solirubrobacteraceae bacterium | reverse complement strand
GTCGTTGCCGTTGCCGCACGAGATCGAGTCGGCCACGGTCGCGCTGTTGACGCCGTAGACCTCGTCGTCGCCGTCGCCGAGCTGGATCGTGCTGCCGGGTCCGAAGGACTGCACCTCGTCGTTGCCGCCGAGCGCCGTGATCGAGTCGGCGCCGGTGCCGCCTCCGCCATTGATCCAGTTGCGGGCGGCGGTGCCGGTGATGCTGTCGCTGCCCGGCGTCCCGATGATGTTCTCGAAGCCCGTCAGGGTGTCGCCGGCCAGGCCGCCGTAGTCGGAGCTGTTGCCCGACAGGCCGCTGTTGAGCACCACCGTGATCCCGGCGGTGCGGCCGTCGTTGTAGGAGAACTCGTCGGTGCCGGCATCTCCGCTGACGTCGTCGGCTCCGGTGCTCCCGATGAGGCGGTCGTCGTCCGCACCCCCGCCCAGGGAGTCGTCGCCGCCACGACCGTTGATCGTGTCGGCGCCGTCCTCGCCACGGATGTAGTCCGGCGAGTTGCCGCCGTTGATGGTGTCGCCGCCGGTCCCGCCCTTGAGGAAGTTGCGGAACGCGCCGGCGCTCGTCTCGACGTTGATCGCGTCGTTGCCGTCGTAGGTCTCAACGTCGAAGTACTTCTGGCCGGCGCTCACCGAGCAGCTGACGATGTTGGCCGCCGTGCCCTGCACGCAGTTCGTGCCCGGCGTCAGCGAGGCGACGCCGGCGTCCTTGACGATGGCCTTGCCGCCGACGTACGAGAGCGTGACGTTGTTGGTCGTGGCGTTGTCGGCGTAGTAACTGACGAACGTGAGGTTTGAGTCGACGGTGGCGGCCGAGGCGGCCTCGGCGCCGGCGAGGCCGAGCAGGCTCGCGGCGACGGCGCCGACGATGGTGCGCTTGATCATGGTGTTCCCCCTGGAACGTGTGGACGTGAGGCGCAGCTCCCATTCGGCTCCGCCTCACACCGAGGTATAAGCGGCCTCGATCGACACACGTTCGGAGTCGATCTGCTACAGCCGTAGAGGGTTGCAGATGGCCCCGAGATGGCCGTGAGATGGCCGCGTCTCGGCGTCGTCACCGGATGTGACCGGCGCGCGGCGCCTGCCGCCCCGTGTCGGTCAGATCCAGCCGAGTCGACGGGCGATCGCGCAGGCCTCGTGGCGGTTGGCGGCGTCGAGCTTCGTCATCGCGTTGGAGAGGTAGTTGCGCACGGTGCCCGGGGAGAGGGAGGCGCGGTCGGCGATCTCGTCGATCGGGGCACCGCTGGCGGCGAGCTCGAGGACGTCGGTCTCGCGCGGCGTGAGGGGACTGTCTCCTGCGGCGATCGCCTCGGCCGCGAGCTCGGGATCGACGTACCGGCCACCGTCGTGCACGCTGCGGACCACCGCCGCCAGGGTCGCGGCCGACGTCGTCTTCGGCAGGAATCCACGCACGCCGGCCGCGAGGGCGCGCTTGAGATGGCCGGGGCGTCCGTGGCTCGTGACGATCACGCAGCGGCAGTCCGGGAGCTGCTCGGCCAACTCCTCGGCGACGGCGATGCCATCGAGCCCCGGCATCTGGAGGTCGAGGACGGCGACGTCGACGGCGTGTTTGATCGCGAGGGGCACCGCGAGCGTTCCGGTCGGCGCCTCGGCCACGACGTCGAGGTCCGGTTCGAGGTCGAGCATCTGCGAGAGCGCCGTGCGGATGAGGAGCTCGTCGTCGGCGAGCAGGATGCGGATCGGTGGGGTCATGCGTCGCCCATGCTCGCGGCCCGGTGAGTGAGGGGACCAGCTCCGGGGAGGTCGACGACCACGGTCCAGCGGCCGTCGTTGACGGGTCCGGCGGAGAGGGAGGCGCCCAGCGGTGCGAGGCGCTCCCGGAGCCCGTGGAGCCCGGCCCCGTCGGTCGACCCCGCGGCGGACCCGGTGGCGACGTCGGCGCCGGCGGTGGAGATGCGGGACCCGTCGTTGGAGATCTGCAGGAGACCGCGGCCGTAGGCGATCTCCACGGTGCTCGCGTCGGAGTGCCGCAGCACGTTCGTGACGCTCTCCCGTACCACCCAGCCGGCCGCCTCATGCCAGGCCTTCGGCATGTCGTCGACCTCGAGTACCACCTCGATACCCGCCGAGAGCAGCAGCGAGCGCGCGCCCTCGAGCTCCTGGCCGAAATTGGTGGTGCGGTACCCGCGGGCGAGCTCGCGT
Organism: Solirubrobacteraceae bacterium; assembly: GCA_030655275.1. Taxonomy (GTDB): domain Bacteria; phylum Actinomycetota; class Thermoleophilia; order Solirubrobacterales; family Solirubrobacteraceae; genus JAGIBJ01. Next base: position 2,918 of record JAURVW010000713.1, on the reverse strand, counting down.
GCCTCACGCAGCGCCTGGTGGGCGACCTCGCGCACCTCGAGCATCCGCTCCGGGGCGCGGTCGTCACCACGGCCCGCCAGGGTCGCCGCGAGTTCGGCCTGCACCGCGATCGTCGACAGCCGCCGGCCGAGCACGTCGTGCACGTCGCGGGAGAAGCGGAGCCGTTCCTCCATCACCGCGAGTTCGCTCTGGGCGTGCCGGGCGTCGTCGAGATCGCGCACGATGCCGAAGATCCACAGCGACGCGCGGGTGGTGAACACGAAGGCCGCCGGCACGAACAGTCCGGTGATGACCGCGCCCGCCTCCGGGAGGTGCAGCGCCGCGACGACGCCGCCGCCGACGATCAGCACGAATGCGACACGGTTTCCGGGCAGTGCGCCGAGCGTGAGCCCGATCGCCACCGCCGTCACGGCCAGGGCGGAGCCTCGGGCGGTTTCCGGCCACGCGAGCAGGGCGTACCCGCCGTAGGCCGTCGACAGGGCGACCAGCAACGCGATCCGATGGCGGGGCAGCGTCCGCCAGTCGTGCAGCTCGGGGTAGCGGTCGAGCAACCCCGCGAGCACCCAGAGGCTCGCGGCCGTCACGGCTGCGCCGCCCGCCACCAATATGGCCGTGTGGTCTTCGCCCTCCTGCTCGTTGACGGCGAAGAGCAGTACGAACGCGCTGCTGATCACCAGCACGAAGTAGAGCGACTGACGGGTGTAGATCCCGATCCGCTCGACCTGCGACCGCGTCGACCAGTGGCGCCAGCTGCCTCGCGGCATGCCGTTGGGCGCGTCGGTCACGAGCGGGGCTCCCAGACCATCGAGCGCCGGGCGAGGGAGATCGCGATGGCGGTCCACGCAACGATCACCAGCAGCGGGCCGCCGGCGGCGCTCCAGGTGTCGGCGAAGGTGAGGGACGGATCGGTCGCGCCCGCGCCGTCGAAGCCGAACCAGCCGCTGCGCAGCAGGTCGGCCATCGCGGCGCCGGGGGTGAACGACAGCGCGTTCTGCAGGCCCTCCGAGAGCGACGGGATCGTGATCGCGAGCGGCCCGAGGGAGACCAGGAAGATGATCGGCATGCTGGTGAGCTGGGCGGCCTCGGCGCTGCGCGTCCACGCCGCCGTCCAGTAGGCGAACGCCGTGAACATCGTGACGGCCAGCACGGCGAGCAGGGCATAGATCACCGGGTTCACCGGCAGGGACTGCCCGAACGCGGCGGCGATCGGCAGGGCCAGGGCGCACATCAGCAGCGCGCAGAACGCGCCTGGCAACGCGATGCTCACGAGCAGTTCGAGGTCCTTGGTCTGGCCGGTGCGCATGCGCTTGAGAACGAGTTCGTCGCGGCGTCCGACGAACTGCGAGAGCACGTTGTAGTACACGGGGAACAGCCCGGCCACCAGGAACGCGGTGGTCACCGCGTTGGCGCCGCCGGTCGGGTTGCCGCGCTCGCCCAGCGCCATGAGTCCGAGGGGCAGCAGGGGCATCACGACCGCGTAGAAGAGTGCGGCCCGGTTGCGGGCGAGCAGCGCCGCGTTCCAGCGCGTGAGGTGTGCGGTGCGGGCGACGGAGATGGTGGGGATCACGGTACTCATCGGGCGGCTCCTTCCAGGAGGGAGGTATCGGAGGGGTCGGCGTTGGCCGCCGCATTGCTCGCGGCCGCAGCTGCGGCGGCCGGATCGCGCTCGTCGGCGATCGCGAGGAACACGGATTCGAGGCTTGCGCTGTGCGCGTTCAGGTCGTCGAGGCGTGCGCCCTGGGCATCGGCCCAGGAGAGCAGGGCCGAGAGGGCGCGCTGGAGGTCGTCGGCCTCGATCACGGTGCGGCCGTGCTCCTGCCGGATCTGCCGGACGGGCAGGTCGCGGGGGAGGCCGTCGACCGTGGCGAAACTGATCGTGGACGGGTGCCCGAGCGCGATCTCGGTCGGCGTCCCCGAGCGCACGATCCGCCCGGCGTGCATGATCTCGAGCCGGTCGGCGAGCGACTCGGCCTCGTCGAGGTAGTGGGTGGTGATCAAGACGGTGGCGCCGCCGTCGCGCAGGTCGCTCACGAGTCGCCACACGTCGCGGCGACTCTCGGGATCCAGGCCCGTCGTCGGCTCGTCGAGGATCACGAGTTCGGGGTTGCCCATCAACGTGCAGGCGAGGTCGACGCGGCGCGTCTCGCCGCCGGAGAGCGCGAGCATCCGAACGTCGGCGCGGCCCGTGAGCGAGAGCCGCTCGAGCATCTCGTCGACCGGCCGCGGCGAGACCAGCGTGCCGCTCCACTGGCGCAGCGTCTCGCGGACGGTGAGGTCGCCGGAGAAGCCGCTGCGCTGCAGCAGCACGCCCGTGCGCTGGCGCACCGCGTCGCGGTCGGCGACCGGATCCAGCCCCAGCACGCGCACCTCGCCGGCCGTCGCACGGGCGAGGCCCTCGAGCACTTCGAGCGTGGAGGTCTTTCCGGCGCCGTTGGTGCCGAGCAGCGCCGTGATCGAGCCTGCGGGCACGTCGAGGTCCACGCCCCGAACTGCCTCGTACGCCGTCGGTCCGTGGCCGTAGGTTCGCCGCAGCCCGCGGACGCGGACGGCGCTTTCGTCTGAGGGGTGAAACGTCATAGGGAGAGCCTCCACCCGGATCGGGGCCGCCGCCAGTCCCCAGACTCAACACCTCGCGATGACAAACGTCATGAATCCGATGGAGAGCCCGCGCCGGAAGAACTAGACAGTGTGTCTAGACGTAGTGCTCAAGACGGGGTACCGTTCGAAGCGCGGCGCTCTCGGATGGAGCGTCGCCCGAGGAGAACCCATGCTGGATGCCACCGAATCACCTGTCACCGACCTCGATCTCGACCTGAGCGACCTCGCGCTCTGGCGCCACGGTCCGCCGCACGCCCACTTCGATCGGCTGCGCGAGGAGGCGCCGGTCCATTGGAGCGAGATGACGACCTACGACGGCC
>JAURVW010000695.1 GCA_030655275.1 Solirubrobacteraceae bacterium | reverse complement strand
GCATAATCTGGTTATCATACATCCTTGCTCCATAGTCTAACCATTCAAGACCTGAACCATCGGAGAACTCTTGCCGTTGTTCTTCCTTACCATTGTATTTGTATTTGTTATTGGGAGAACCGAAGTTTAAAGATTTTGAGGAGATGCCGCTCATAACTAAACCACCCGGATAATACTTAGACCTTTTTTCCGGGCTGTTTGCAAAATTCTTACAGGCTACCCTTAAAGAGTTTTCATGTTTTTTTTCCTGGTATGGTATTTTTAAACAACCCATTTTTTCTATTGCTTAAAGATATAGTTTTTTCTCATACACACATGCTTGCAGGTACATGTATTTGCTCATGTATGTATATATGCTCATGTGATGTACTGCCGCTGATGGGGGCTGCCCTGTGTCCCTTGTCTTTCGTTGGTTAAGCTGTTATAAAAACTAATGAAGGTTAAAATATAATTCACTCACTCTTTAAAGTTGCAGAGGGTTAACAACGGCGAAAAAAATTTATTTGATTGCCCTTGTATGAACTATAAATTATAACGCAGCTTGCAGGGCAATCGAATAAGTTTTTTTTGCAAGCCAAAGCCGCCATAGGATCCTCCGAACTATAACGACTGTTGCGGCGGCTGCGGCAGGTTTGGTATGCTGTAAAGACTATTCAACATTTCATGCAATCAAAAAATAAAATAATAGCGAAGCTGCCATGCTGCCGCAGGCTTTGCCATTGACCGACTGTAAGGAGATGGCATAAAAATAGATTCGTGGTTTACCACACCGCTTGGAGAAGCGTTGGCGGCACAGCTTCCGACGAAGGAGGCGGTGTTGGCTATTTACACATAATGTGTCTTATAGGATTTTTTTCAGAGCATGCTTGCATGAGCCGGGGTAAAAAATGCGAAGCGAACCTATAAGGCCACATTATGTTAATATAGCTTCAGGCAGTTTTTTTGGCGTGGGTTTTTGTTCTGTGTGTGGGTGCAGCTCTTTTATTTTTTTTCTCTGTCTTTTAAAAAAAATAAATGTGCTGCATTGCGTTGGCTTACAAAAACCATGACAAAAAAACTGACTGCAACACCGAACACCGCCCTGTCTTTTGGCGGTGTAAGCCGTGCTGTGGCGTTGGCTTTGTTCGGCTTTGTTTTGTTGCTGATGTTTATATTCTGTCGC
>JAURVW010000690.1 GCA_030655275.1 Solirubrobacteraceae bacterium | reverse complement strand
CCTACCGCCGCGGCTAACCCCGACGCGCACCTGACCGACCGAGGGGCCGGGCGTCGAACCGACGCCCGGCCCCTCTTCTCGTTCTCTAGGTGCCTACGGGAGGACCGGGAGGGCGAAGCAATTCGAGCCCGCGCCGATACCGGCGAGGCGATCGAGGATCCACTTCTGGGAGTTGCCGTTCTCGGCGATCATCGGCTGCAGGTGGTTGACGGCGGTGCCGTTCGTCCCGAACGCCTGGATCACCGGGGTGTAGTTCACCGTCACGCCCTTGCTGCACCAGTCCTTGGCGAGCTGCTTGGCCTGGCCGTGCGGGACGATGTCGTCCTGCGTGCCCGTGACGATGCGGACCGGGACCTTCGGCTTGAGCTTGCCGATCCTCTGCTCGTCGATGATGGCCTGGGCCTCGGGGATGCCCGCGACGACCTCGGTGATCGACTTGCCGCTCGTCGTCCAGGTGCTGGTCTTCTTGGTCGCGAAGCTGAAGATCGAGTCGGCGGTGCACTGCGTCGAGATCTGCTTCAGCGCATCCTTGCCGGCCTGGTTCGTCTCGCGGTCGAGGATCGTGCGCAGCGACGGGTACGACTCGACGAAGCCGTTGATCGCGTAGCCGATGACGGCCGTGAGGATCGTGCCGTCGGCCTTCGTCATCGTCGCGCCGAGGTCGGCTGGCGGAGCGCCCGCGAAGGCGCCCTTCAGGTTGAGCTCGGGGGCGTAGGTCGGCTGCAGCTCGGCGGCCGACGCGGCAGCGCCGCCACCCTGGGAGTAGCCGTACGCACCGACGGGCGAGGACGACGTGACCGACGCGCCCGACACCTTCGACGCAGCACGCGCGGCATCGAGGACGGCGCGGCCCTGGTCGAGGCGGTTGACGTACGTGTGGACGCGGTTCGTGGTGCCGAGGCCGACGTAGTCGGTCACGACGACGGCGACGCCCTTCTCGAGCAGGCCGTTGATGTTCGGGATCTCGTAGCCGATCGAGACGCCACCGATGGTGCCGCCGAGGTAGCCGCTCTCGAGGCTCTTCGACGGAGCACAGGAGTCGCCCTGGCCCTGGGTGCCCTCGGCGTAGGCGATCAGCGGACGCGGGCCGGAGCCGGCGTACTTGGCGGTCGGCTCGATGTACGTACCGATGACCGCGACGGGGCTGCCGGTCGAGTCGGTCGACTTGTACATGATGCGCGTCGCCTTGCCGGGCGTCGCGTTGAGGCCCTGGGGCTCGGTCTTGACGAGCGCGCCGTTGGCCGACGGCAGGCTCGACGGTGGGGTGTAGAAGGCGGCGGACGCGAAGGCGGACGGAGCCGCGACGAGCGCGAGCAGGCCGGCGGCGACGGCGGAGCCGACGACGGGGCGAGATGAACGAGGCACTGGGACTTCCTCTGGAAAGTGGAGCGGGACAGGGGGACGGATGAGCATCCCCCAGCGCCGTGATCGGAGTCACGGACCTCAGACGGAACCACGTTTACCAGCCGGTTGCAACGCCGAACATGAGCCGACCTCGAAATCCCGGACGCCGCGGCGGGGCTCGTGGCCGTGGTTCGCTCGGGTATCGACCTGAACCGAACGCCCCATGGCCACTGGCGACGGGCGGTTCAGCTGCGACGCGGGTCTCAGATCGGGAGCTGCCCGCATGCTGGGGTGAGATCGGCGTCCGCGGCGCGCGCCCGACCGGTCGGTTTCGGTCAGGCGGCGCGTCGCCCGCGGCCCCCGTCGTCGCCGGGGGCGACGAGGCGCGTGAGGTCGGCGCCGGCAGACGCTGCGAGGCCGGCGGCCAGGCCGAGGCGTGCACGACCGTCCTCGAGATCGACGACGACCGTGCGGTCCGAGGCGGCCGCGACCTGCGCGAGCGCCGTCCGCGCATGGCCGGCGCGATCATCGGCGCGGCCGTCCGTGAGGAGGACCGAGATGCGCGCGCGGCCACCGAGCGGCCCGCGTGCAGCGACCTCGAGGAGCTCCGCAGCGTGGGCGATCCCCGCGGCCAGTGGCGTGCGGCCACCGGCTGGGAGGGCATGGACCGCGGCAGCAGCCTGTTCGATCGGTGTCCCCGGAGCGACGAGCGTGCGGGCGCCCTCCCCGGAAAACGCGACGACGGCGACGAGATCACGGCGGGCGTAGGCGCGGCGAAGGGTGGCCTCGAGCGCACCCTTCACGCGGGCGAGGCGCTTCTGCGCAGCCATCGAGCCGCTCGTGTCGACGATCAGGCAGAGCAGCGCGCTGCGGCCGCCGCCGACGATCGCGGCCTGCGGGCGGGCGTCGCCCCGTAGGGCAGCCAGGAGCGTCGGCAGCACGGCGACCGGCTCCTCGGGGTTCGCCGGGCGCGAGTCGATCACGGCCAGCGTGCCGCCGGGGGCCCGGCCGGAGGGCGTGAACAGGTCGAGGCCGGGGCGGTTCGCGCTCGTTCGCGGGCCGCGATGGAGCGTCAGCGCCGACTCGGGTACCCGCGAGGGGATCGCGACGGGTTTCACCTTCGACCGCGGCACCGGCCGCTCCGAGGCGTCGTTTCGCCCGGGTTTACGGGGCGGGGGAGCCAACTCGGAGGATGGGGACCAGCTGGGCTCAGCCTTCACCTCAGGTTGAGAGTTTTCGGGCTGTGAATTCTCGGACTCGCCCGGAAGGTCCTGCAAATCCGCGTCGTCCGACGATTCGCCGTCCGACTCGCCGTCGCCGTCGTCGCCTTCTGTGGATGGATCCCCCGCCTCGTCGCGTGGATCGCTCCGATCGCCCTGTTCGGGTGGCTGGGGCGTTTCCCAGGACTCGGGGAGCTCGCCGTCGGCCTGATCGAGGGCGTCGTCGATCCCGGCGTCGGGGCCGCCTCCCGGCGGCGGCGCGAGTGGGTCGCGGCGCATGCGGTGGCGCAGGGCGAGGTGCGCCGCGCGCTCCACGTGGGCGCGGGTCACCTCGGTCTCGCCGTCCAGCGCGGCGAGCGCCCGGGCGGTGTGCGCGCAGACGAGGTCGCCGCGCACGCCGTCGAGGTCGAGCTTCGTGCAGGTGGTGGAGATGCGCAGCAGTTCGCGCTCACCGATCGTGACCGAGTCGATGAGCGACCGCGCGGCGCGGATCTTCTCCACGAGTGCCGCTTCGGCCTCGCGGTATCCGAGTCGGAAGGCTCGCGGGTTCGTGTCGTAGTCCAGGCGCCGGCGCACGATCGCGGCGCGGTCGATCGGGTCGCGGGATCCGACGATCTCGACGCCGAGCCCGAAGCGGTCCAGGAGCTGCGGCCGCAGCTCGCCCTCCTCGGGGTTCATGGTGCCGACGAGGATGAAGCGGGCGTCCTGCTGGGCGGTCACGCCGTCGCGCTCGACGGTCACCACGCCGGAGGCGGCGGCATCGAGGAGGGCGTCGACGAGATGGTCGGCGAGGAGGTTCACCTCGTCGACGTAGAGCATGCCGCCGTGGGCACGGCTCAGCAGGCCGGCCTCCACGCGATGCTCGCCGCCGAGGGCGGCGCGCAGGTCGAGCGTGCCGACGAGACGATCGAGGGTGGCGCCGAGCGGCAGCTCCACGAGCGGGGCACGGCC
>JAURVW010000688.1 GCA_030655275.1 Solirubrobacteraceae bacterium | reverse complement strand
CTACCTGCGACCAGTTTTTGGCTTATCGGCGCTCGCGGGGCCGAGCTTGAAGGAGCCCCGGCGGCGCCTTCCACCCGCATACGCAGGGACGTCCGGCCGCGCCGGTCAGTCCGCGTCCTCGTGATCGTCGACGGGATCGATCTCGATCGAGCGGAGCAGCCCCTCCACCCCGCGGCGGAACGTGCGCTGGGCGATGGTCGTGCCGTCGAGCGCGCCCGCGGTCATCGCCCCGTCCCGGAGCATGAGGAAGTGTCGCGCGGCGTTGCCGGGGCGTCCGTGGCCGGCCTGGGCGAAGCCGTCTCGAACGAGCTCGAGATACCAGCCGCGGTGGTCGGCGACGATGCGGCGTACCGGGTGATGGGCGTCCTCAAACTCCGATGCCGCGTTGATGAACGCACACCCCCGGAAGCCCGGTCGCGCGACCTCCGCCGTCACCTCGTCGCCCAGCGTTCGCACCAGCTCGCTTCCCCTCCGGTGCTCGATCAGCCCCGCGGTCCTGGCCGCGATCGCGTCGTGCACGGTCTCCAGGTAAGCGATGACGAGATCCTGCTTGCTCGGAAAGTGGCGGTACAGGGTCGCCAGCGTCACGTTGCTCGCGGAGACGATCCGGTTGATCCCGACGCCGCCGATCCCCTCGGCGTAGAACAGCTCCGACGCGGTCGAGAGCAGCCGTTCGCGGGCCTCGGAGCGCTTGCGGGGTCGGGGCTCGGCCGGTACGGACATGGCTCCACCGTACAGCAGAGAGAGCGATCACTCTTGACTTCTGGGCTCGGGCCTGGTGAGGTGCCACAAAGACAGAGAGAGCGATCGCTCTCTTTTGATTCCAGAGGATTCCAGATGACCGCCCCGACGACCGACCACCAGTCCGCCCGCCCCCTCCCGGCCCCGAGCGTCTCCCCACCCCGGGTCGCGGCCGTCCGCGCCGCCGCGGCCCTGGTCTGGGCCGCCGCCCTCGTCCTTGCGCTCGGGGGTGCGGAGCTGCAGGCCGGCACCGAGGTGCCCGTCGCCGCGGCGGCGCTGCTCGCCTCGTATCCGCTCATCGATGTCGTCGCCACGGCGCTCACGGTGGCTCGCGCCGACGGCGTAGAGCGCGTGACCCGGGCGAACCTGGCCGTCAGCTCACTGGCGGTGGTCGTGATCGCGGCGGCCGCCTTCGGCTTCGATGCCGGCACCACCCTGGTGGCGTTCGGCGGCTGGGCCGCGCTGAGCGGCGCGCTGCAGTTCACGGTGGCACTCCGCGCTCGCCGCGACGGCCGACAGCTTCCGATGCTGATCAGCGGCGGACTTTCGACCGTCGCCGGGTTGAGCTTCATCGCCGCCGGGACCGGCACGGAGGCCGACCTCGCCACCCTGGCCGGGTACATGACCGTCGGCGCCTTGCTCTCGCTCATCTGGGCCTACCGCACGAGCCGGGCCGGCTGAGCGCGAGGGCATCGGCCTACGTCGATCTCCGGCGTTCGCAGGCGCGCCGGCGGTGCGCCGCGACCGACTAGAGCTGCCCGGGGTATCCGGACTGTCCGGGCGGGGCCGAGCCTCCACCGCCGGGGCCGGCTTGGCTCTCGAGCTCGGCCAGCAGTGCCTGCTGGGACTCGTTGGCCTCCCGACGGCGGACGGCGAGTTCGGCGAAGAGGATCTGTCGCCAGATCGCGAGCGCACCGGCCCAGACCGCGAGGTAGGCCCCGATGCCGATCCCGATCGAGCGCAGGACGAGGTCGACGAACGGAACGCCGGCGCGGTCTCCGAAGAACGCTCCCAGCCCGAAGCCGATGAGCGAGGCCCAGGCACGTGAGCGCGCGATCGCGTTGCGGGCGCGCGGGTGATCGGCGATGCGGATCGGGGTGTGGCCGTCGGCGGATTCGCCGGCGTCGTCCTCCTCCGGCTCCGCGTCGACCTTCTTCTTGGCCACGGGCTACCGGCGGCGTGCGCTGCGGAACGAGGACATGACCCACGGCGCCGAGAGGTGGCCGGGGCCGGCGGCGACGTCGATCGTCGGCCCGGCATCCAGAATCATCCGCCAGTGCTGCCGCAGCTCCGCGGTGCGGGAATCCTCGCGGATCGCGATGCCCTCGAC
>JAURVW010000685.1 GCA_030655275.1 Solirubrobacteraceae bacterium | reverse complement strand
GCCCGCAACAGCGCGCCTGCGTCGGCGGGGTCGAGGTGCAGCCAGCGGTAGCTCACGTGGGCATCTTCGCGGCTTTCCTGCAGGCGCGGCACCTCGGCGGGCCCGAAGGCGGCGCCCTGGACACCCGACGGCTCACGCCGCCCCGCTTGCGTAGCATCGCTGCGGATGTCGTCCTCCGCATCACCGCCGCCGGCCGGTGGCCCCACACGCCGTCGCCTGCCCGCCCGTTGGCAGGGCGCCGTCCTCGGGCTCATCGTCGCGATCGTCGCGGCCGGGATCCTGCTGTCGGGGCGCACCTCCGACGACATCGAGCGCAATGCCGCCTTCAGCGGCGCCGATGTCGAGACGAGCCAGGGCGCCCAGGTGATCCCGCAGGGCCATCCCGCCGACGACGGCTTCCGCTGGCCGATCTTCGGTGGCAACCCGCAGCGCACCCACGCGCTCTCGGTCAAGACGCAGCTGCGCCCGCCGTTCCGCACCGTCTGGGCACGGCGCAGCAACATCCAGATCGAGTTTCCGCCGGTGATCTGCGGCCGCTCGCTCTACCTGCTGCGCAACGACGCCGTCCTCATCAAGCTCTCCCGTCGCACGGGCGTCGGCGTGTGGAAGCGCAAGCTCGGGGCGCTCGCCGCGTCCTCCCCGGCCTGCAGCGACAGCAAGATCTACGTCTCGGTGCTCGAACGCGGCAAGGGCATCAAGGCGGGCAAGGTGGTCGCCGTCGACGCCGAGTACGGCCGCACCGTCTGGACGAAGAACCTCCGCGGCCGCACCGAGTCCTCCCCGCTGCTGTGGCGCGACCGGCTCTACCTCGGGACGGAGGACGGCAGCGTGATCGCGCTGCGCACCCGAGACGGCGCCCAGCGCTGGCGCACGCCGACCGAGGGTGCGGTGAAGGGCGCGGTCGCGATGAGCGGCGGCAAGTTGTTCGTGGGCGACTACAGCGGCCGCATCTATGCGCTCCGGCGCACCGACGGCGCGATCCGATGGGTCAAGCGGCCCGTCGCCGGCGGCCTCTCGCTGCGCGCGGGCTCGTTCTACTCGTCGCCGTCCGTCGCGTTCGGTCGGCTCTACATCGGCAGTACCGACGGCGCCGTCTATTCGCTCTCCACGAGCACCGGCAAGACCGCCTGGCGACGCAAGACGGGCGACTACGTCTACTCCTCGCCGGCGGTCGGCTCACCGGGCGGGCACCCGTCGGTGTTCGTCGGGTCCTACGACAAGAAGATCTACGCCCTCGACGCCCGCACGGGTGCCGTGCGCTGGAGCCGCGGCACCGGCGGTCGCATCTCGGGTTCGCCGACGCTCGTCGGCGACACCGTGTGGATCGCCAGCCTCGGCCGTCGCAGCACCTTCGCCTACCGCGCGACCGACGGCCTCGAGCGCTGGCGCACGAACCGCGGCGCGTACACCGCGGTCGTCTCCGACGGTCGCCGGATCTACCTCAACGGCCTCACGACCCTCTACGGGATCGACGGGACCGGTGTGCGCTTCGAGCGCGGCGAGTCGCCCGTGCCGAGTTCGACGGATCCGGTCGAGTCGAAGAAGCCGGCCTGGCAGCGCCACGCGGAGGCGCGTGACGCCCGCGGCGGGTCCGGGACCCCGACGACCCCGGAGCCGTCAACGGCTCCGGGCACGCCGGCGACGCCGACCACGGAGCCGGAGCCCGAGCCCCTGCCGACGGTCGTGCGTCCGAGCGACGGCCGTGATCCCGCGCCGTTCTTCAGCGATCAGGATCCGCGCGACCGCTAGGTCAGGCGCGTGGGGACGCCCGCGTCGGCGAGCGCGTGCTTGGCCTCACCGACGGTGAACTGACCGAAGTGGAAGATCGACGCGGCGAGCACGGCGTCGGCACCGGCCTTCATGCCGTCGACGAGGTGCTGCAGCTCGCCGACGCCGCCGGACGCGATGATCGGCACGCCGACGGCCTCGCTGGCCGCCTTCACGAGCGGCAGCTCGTAGCCGTCCTTCGTGCCGTCGCGGTCCATGCTGGTGAGCAGGATCTCGCCGGCGCCGCGGGCGACGCCCTCCTTGATCCACTCCACGGCGTCGAGCCCCGTCGGGGTCCGGCCGCCGGCGACGTAGACCTCGTAGGTGTCCTCGCCTTCGCGGCGACGCGCGTCGACGGCGAGCACGACGCACTGGGATCCGAACACCGCCGCGAGGCGGTTGATGAGTTCGGGGTCCTTCACGGCGGCGCTGTTGACGGAGACCTTGTCGGCGCCGGCGTCGAGCACGGCTTGGGCGTCCTCGACGGAGCGGATGCCGCCGCCGATCGTGAACGGGATGAAGAGCTCGTCGGCGGCGCGGCGCGCCAGTTCGACGACCGTCTCGCGGGCGTCGGAGGTGGCCGTGATGTCGAGGAAGATCAGCTCGTCGGCGCCCTCGGCGTCGTAGCGCGCGGCGAGCTCGACGGGGTCACCGGCATCGCGGAGGCCGACGAAGTTCGTGCCCTTCACGACGCGGCCGTTGTCGACGTCGAGGCAGGGGATGACGCGCTTGAGGTGCACGGCGGGGAGCTTACGAGGCGGGCTGCGGTCGCGGCGGACTAGGCCGCGACGATCCCGAGCGCTTCGGGCAGGGTGAACGCGTGCTCGTAGAGCGCGCGGCCGACGATGATGCCGTCGAGGCGCGGGTGCTGCAGGTCGACGAGGTCCTGGATGTCGCTCAGCGCGCCGATGCCGCCGGAGGCGATCACGTCGATGGCGTCGAGCGCGAGGAGCTCCTGCATGCCGGTGAGGTCGGTGCCCTCGCCCATACCGTCGCGGTTCACGTCGGTGAAGACGATCCGCTCCACCCCGCGCTCGGCGAGCGACGTGGCGACGGAGACGACGGTCTGGTCGGTCGTGTGGACCCAGCCGCGCGTCGTCACGAGACCGCCCTTGGCGTCGAGCGACACCACGATCCTGCCGCCGCCGTAGCGGGCCACCAGCTCGTCGACGAGCTCGGGGCTCTCGAGCGCCGCGGTGCCGAGGATCACGCGTTCCACGCCGTTGGCGAAGGCCGCAGCCACCGCGTCGGCCGTCCGCAAGCCGCCGCCGGTCTGCACGGGCACGCCGAGCTCCGCGATCCGGCGGAGGTGGTCGGCGTTGGCCTGGGCGCCGTCCTTCGCGCCGTCGAGATCGACGACGTGCAGCCACTTCGCACCGCCGTCGACCCACCGCTTCGCGGCGTCGAGCGGGTCGGCGTCGTAGGCCGTCTCCGCGTCGAAGTCGCCCTTGCGCAGGCGCACGGCGCGGCCGCCACGGATGTCGATGGCGGGATACAGGTTTACGGGCACGTCGGTGGCCTCGGGTGGAAGGTCGTGGATGGTGGGCGCGGGCGGCCGCTACCCGGAGGTGGCGGTGTCCGCGCAGAACGAGATGAAGTTGCTCAGCAGCAGCAGGCCGTCGCGTGAGCTCTTCTCGGGGTGGCACTGGGCGCCGAACACGTGCCCGGAGCCGACGACCGACGGGAACGTCGCGCCGTAGTGGCCCTCGGCGAGCACGATCGACGAGTCGGTCGGCGCGGCCACGAACGAGTGCACGTGGTAGAGCGGCAGCGGATCGGGCAGCCCCTGCACCAGGGGCGAGTCCGGCTGGCGGACGGTGAGGGCGTTCCATCCGATGTGCGGCAGCTTTAGGCCGCGGGAGTCGAGCGCGACCACCTGCCCGCCGAGGAGACCCAGGCCCGTGTCGCCGCCCATCTCGGCGGAGCCGTCGAACAGCAGCTGCATGCCCAAGCACAGCCCGATGATCGGCTTGCCACCCGCGACGAGTTCCTTGACGGCGTCCTCGAGTCCGGCCGTGCGCATGCGCCGCATCGCCTCGGGGAACGCACCGACGCCCGGCAGCACGAGGCCGTCGGCGGCGGCGAGCCGTTCGGGATCACTCGTGCGTTCGACGGTCGCGCCGACGCGCTCGAGGGCCTTTTCGACGGATCGGCGGTTGCCGAGTCCCAGATCGACCAGCGCGACGTGTACGCCGCCCGCTGGCTGCTCGCTCAGAGCGAGCCCTTCGTCGAGGGGATCCCGCGCTCGCGTGGATCGATGGCGACGGCCTGCCGCACCGCCCGCGCGAGCGCCTTGAAGGCGCCCTCGATGATGTGGTGGGCGTTCGTGCCGGCGAGGATGTCGACGTGCACGGTGGCACGGGCGCCGTTCGCGAACGCGCGCACGAACTCCTCGAGCAGCTCGTGCTCGAAGCCGCCGGTCACGCCGTGCACGAGCTGCGGCGCGTTGACCGCGGCGAACGGCCGGCCGGAGAAGTCGAGGGCGCAGCGCGCGAGGGTCTCGTCCATCGGGATGATCGCGGAGCCGTAACGCGTGATGCCGCTGCGGTCGCCGAGGGCCTCCGCGATCGCCTGGCCGAGCACGATGCCGGTGTCCTCCACGGTGTGGTGCGAACCCGTCTCGGTGTCGCCCTTCGTGGTCACCTCGAGGTCGATGAGGCCGTGCCGGGCGAAGAGCTCGAGCATGTGATCGAAGAACCCGACGCCCGTGGAGCGGGTGCCGGCGCCGGAGCCGTCGAGGTCGACGGACAGGCGGATGTCGGTCTCGCCGGTGGTGCGGGTGATCTCAGCGGTGCGTGCCATGGTCAGCCTTCATCCTGCCGCATTCGCGCTTCCATCGATCGTGCGTGCCACGGAAAACCCTCGCTGCGGGCGACGGGCGCGCCGAGCCAGGCGAGGGTCGTGGCCGACTCGGGGCCGATCCGTACCTCGCTCATCTTGCGACGGAACACGCGCGTGGAGAGGCCGGAGGCGAAACGGGCAGAGCCGGCGGTCGGCAGGCAGTGGTTCGAGCCGGCGACGTAGTCACCGAAGGCGGTGGCCGAACCAGGACCGACGAGCAGGCAGCCCGCGCTACGCACCTCGCGGGCGAGCTTCTCGACGCCCTCGCCGATGAGCTGCAGGTGCTCGGGCGCGTAGGCCTCGCACACGGCGAGCGCGGCGCGGTCGTCGTCGCACTGCACGAGCGCGACGACGGCGGGCCGCGGCCAGTCGTCGGTGGCGAGCTCGGCGATCTTCGCCTCGACGGCGTCGAGCATCTCGGCGCTGGCGGAGGCCAGCAGCACGGTGCTGAGGCCGCCGTGTTCGCCCTGCGCCATGAGGTCGAGGGCGACGAGCTCGGGCGGCGCGTCGGCGCCGGCCGCGATCGCGAGGTCGCTGGGGCCGTAGTAACCGTCGATCCCGACGCGGTCGGCGAGCTGGCGCTTGGCCTCCTGGGCCCAGATGCTGCCCGGTCCGGCGATCACGTCGACGCGCTCGATCGTCTCGGTCCCGAGGGCCAGCGCGGCGACGCCGTGGGCGCCCCCCATCGCGTAGACCTCGTCGATGCCGCACAGCGCGGCCGTGCCGAGCACCACGTCGGAGACATGTGGCGGCGTGAGGACGCAGATGCGTTCGACGCCGGCGGCGCGGGCCGTCACGACGCCCATCACGATCGTCGACGGGTAGGCGGCCTGGCCGCCCGGCGCGTAGATCGCGGCGCTGCGCACGGGCACCTCGCGGAGATCCACGGTGTGGCCCTGCGGCAGCACGACGCGAGTGCGTTCGGAGACCCCGGCGTCGGCGACGGTGGCGACGTTCGTGATCGCCGTCTCGAGGCCGGCGCGCACGTCGGCGGGCAGCAGGGCCGCGTCGAGGCGGTCGGTCGGGATGCGGATGGCCTCGACGGGCTGGCCGGCGAGGTCGTGCTTGCTGACGAGCTCGGCGAGCGCAGCGTCTCCCCCGGTCTCGACCGCGGCGATCAGGCCGGCAACGGCGTCGCGGACGCCGTCGGGCGTACCGCCGGCGATGCGCAGCGACCGAGCGACGGCCGCAGGGTCGTCACCCGTGAATCGCTGGATCGGGAGGTCCGCGCTCACGCGCGGTCCGCCAGCTCCCGCAGGCGGCGGGCGACGTCGTCGACGACCTGCGCCGACAGCGAGCTCGCCACCGGGTTCGCGATGAGTCGCGCGGTGGTCACGAAGATCTCCTCGCGCTCGACGAGCCCGTTGGCCTTCAGCGTGTTGCCGGTGGCGGTGAGGTCGACGATCGCCTCCACCATGCCGGTGAGCGGCGCGAGCTCGACGGAGCCCTTCACCTCGACGATCTCGGCCTGGCGGCCCGTCGCCTGGAAGTACTCGGTGGCGGTGTGGATGTACTTGGTCGCGACGCGCACGCGGCCGAGGCGCCGCTGCTGCTCGATCGTCGGGTCGACGCCGTCGAGGGTCGCGAGGATCATGCGGGCGCCCGCGTACTTGAGGTCGGCGAGTTCCAACACGCGGCGGCCGGGCTGCTCGAGGAGCACGTCCTTGCCGGTGATCCCGAGCGCGGCGGCTCCGGACTCGACGTAGATCGGCACGTCCGACGGACGCATCGTGATGATCCCGAGCTCGGGGAAGTACAGGCGACGGTCGTTCTCGCGGATGACCGTGGTGTCGACGCCGAGGGCATCGAGGATGTCGAGCGTGTCGCTGAACATCGCCCCGCGTGGCACGGCGAAGCTGAGGCCTCCGAGCGCGCTCATGCGGTCGCTCCGAGCATCTGCGCGCGGTGCACCGCGTCGACGTTGAGGGCGAAGCCGACCGCGGGGCGGTCGTCGCCGAACTTGCCGACGAGCCCGTCGTAGCGGCCACCGCCACCGATCGGCTCACCGATCGCGGGATGGACGACTTCGAAGACGAGGCCGGAGTAGTAGTCGAGGTCGCGGACGAGGCCGATGTCGACGATCACGCGTTCCTTCTCGGAGGTCGTGAGCGAGGAGAGCGTCTCGGCGAGTTCCCGACCTGGGGTTCCGAAGGCGTCCGCGTGCGCATCGAGCACGCTGGCGTCGCCGCGGGTGCGCAGCAGGGCGCCGAGCGCGCGAACGCGGTCCTCCGTGAGGCCGGCCTCGAGCAGGATCCCTTCGAGCGTGACGAGGTCGCCGGCGAACAGCGCGTCGTGCGCGGCGGTGATCGCCTCGGCGTCGACGCCGGCGGACTCGAGCACGGTGGCGCTGAGCCGGGCGTCGCCGACGACGATGCGTGCATCGGGGAGGCCGGTCGCGTCGAGCGAGCGGGCAGCGAGCCCGAGGACCTCACGGTCGCCTCCGTAGCCGGGAACGCCGAAGAGTTCGACGCCGCACTGCTGCACTTCGCGCGAGCGGCCCTGGAGGGCGGGCACCGGGCGGAACGCGGTCTGGGTGTACCAGAAGCGCAGGGGCTCGTCGTGGCCATGGAAGCGGGTGGCGGCAACGCGCGCCAGCGGCACGGTCATGTCGCTGCGCAGCTCGAGCCACGCACCGCGGTCGTCGATCAGGCGATAGGTCGGCGACGGGTTCCCGAGCACGCCGCGCGCGAGCACGTCGGAGTACTCGAGCGTCGGGGTGATGACCTCTCCGAAGCCGGCGGCCTCGAAGACGCCACGCAGGCCATCGGAGATGGCGCGCAGTTCGCGGGCCTCCTGGGGCAGCACGTCGCGGCTGCCCGGCGGGAGGCGTACGACGTCGCCCGCTCGCGCGGTGGTCGTGGGTTCCAAAGCTCCACCCATGTGGGTCTAGACGGCTCGCCGCTCGATGCGCATTCCGAGCGACCGCAGGCGGTCGTCGATCTTCTCGTAGCCGCGGTCGATCTGGCGGATGTTGTAGATCTGCGACTCACCCTCGGCGCACGCCGCGGCGATGAGCATCGCCATGCCGGCGCGGATGTCCGGGGACTCGACGCGCTGCCCGCGCAGGCGGGCCGGGCCGTTGACGATCGCGCGGTGCGGGTCGCACAGCGTGATGTCGGCGCCCATGAGGACGAGCTTGTCGGTGAAGACGAGGCGGTTCTCGAACATCCACTCGTGGATGAGGACCGAGCCGGAGACCTGGGTGGCGAGCGCGACGGCGATGGACGTCAGGTCGGCGGGGAACGCCGGCCAAGGACCGTCCTGGATCTTCATCTTGTGCTCGCCCACGTCCCGCTTGGCGATGAGCTGCTGGTCGCCGGGAACGATCAGGTCGTCGCCGTCGGCGAAGGAGTGCAGGCCCAGCTTCTCGTAGGCCATGGTGATCATGCGCAGGTCGCCGTGGTCGACGCGCTCGATGCGCAGTTCGCCGCCGGTGACGCCGGCCAGCGCCATGAAGGAGCCGATCTCGATGTGGTCGGGCCCGACCTCGTGGCGGCAGCCACCGAGCTCGGTCTCGCCATGCACGATCAGCACGTTCGAGCCGATGCCGTCGATCTTTGCGCCCATCTTCACGAGCAGACGCGCGAGATCCTGGACGTGCGGCTCGCAGGCCGCGTTGCCGATGGTCGTGACGCCGGGCGTGAGCGCGGCGGCCAGAAGGGCGTTCTCGGTCGCCATGACCGAGGGCTCGTCCATGAAGACGGTGCCGGCGCGCAGCTTGCCGGAGGGCGCGGTCAGGGTGATCACGCGGCCATGCTCGTACGTCGCACCCAGGGCCTCGAAGGCGTCGAGGTGCGGATCGAGCCGGCGCCGGCCGATCACGTCGCCACCGGGTGGCGGCATCACGGCGCGCCCGAAGCGGGCAAGCAGCGGGCCGGCCAGCAGGAACGAGGCGCGGATGGCTTCGGCGAGGTCGGTGTCGAGCGTGACGTGGTCGCCGTCGACCGCCGACGCGTTGAGCGTGACCTCGTTGGGTCCGGTCCACTCCACGGTGACGCCGAGGGCGGCCAGGAGATCGAGCAGCGCCTGCGTGTCGCGGATCCGCGGCACGTTGTCGATGATCAGGTCATCGGACGTGAGCAGCGATGCAGCAAGGATCGGCAAAGCGCCGTTCTTGTTTCCTGCAGCGCGGACGGTACCGCCGAGCGGCACGCCGCCTTCGATGACGAACTTCTCCATGGGGGCGTTTGCCGTCGCGGCGCTTGCGCTGCGGGGCTCGGCAAGGGTAACAGTCATGACCCTTCCGACCTTCGCCCCTAGGCCTCCTTCGACCTGCTCCTCACCACACGGATTCGACGGATGGCAACAACCGCAGGGTCCACGCGTGTGGGGCCGTGAGCAAGCTCACCGAGGGACGGCGCATCGCCACCCCACCTGAGAACGACTCGGCGCTGCGCAGGAGCGGTGCGCGCGGCAGGCCTCGCTGAGCAGAAACGCGGCGGCCACACAACCGACACCGAGGCATACACACCGCAAAGACCGACCGAAAGCGAGCGGCACCGGGTCGTGGAATGGGCCCTCGTCGCGGGCGACCGGCGGACCGACGGACCGAAACTCCCCGCATCCACGGGAGAACCGACCGAACACCTGTGCCCCACCTGCAGGTTTCCTTGCAAGGACCCGCATCCGTCCGTGGAACGACGTACGGTAGAACACATGTTCGCATCCGACTTCGAGCCGAACCGGGCCTTCACCAACCCGCACCGAGCGGTGCCGCGGTCCGCCCGTGCCTGCCACGATCGTGCAGCGTTCTGCGCCGAGGTTTCGACGACTCCCCCGGCGCTCCTGCGTCGCCGTCGTCCTGGCCTCGCCCAGCGCGAGCCGCAGCGGTGCCTCGTCGCCGAAGCCCGCCAGGGCTGACCGCGCCCCTCGCCGGCCGAACCGCGCCGGCACCGCAGCCATCGTCGACCGAAGACGCAGACGACGACACAACCTCGCCGGCCGAACCGCGCCGGCACAGCGACCCCGCTGGCCGAACACGCCGGCACCGGCACCCCGCTGGCCGAAACATGCCGGCTCTGCACCCCACCGGCGCTACAACCTCACCGGGCGAACCGCGCCGGCGCTACGAACTCGCTGACCATCGCGTCATCCAGCGGCACGAAACGCTCGAGAGCCCGGCCCCGATGTCGAATTCTGGGGCCGCTCCGTCCGAGCTCGAACGAGACGTGCTTCAGAGCCAATATGCGGAACGAAGATCCCGACGCGATGCGCTGCACGGCCCCGGTCCCGACGCGCCCCCGTGCCGTTCACGGAACGGGTTCTGACGCCAGTGCGCTGCGCCTACCGCGACCGTCCTGATCGGGCGCGCAGAGTCGACCCACGGAAACGGCCCCCTCGAGGGAGGCTTTGCACTCACGCAAGCGTTCTCCCCAGCACGACGCTCGAAGGCTGCAAAACGCCCAAGACGTTGGCCGGCCCCACCAAACAGGTGGAAGCGACCCCAGAAATGACAAAAGCCGCTTCCACACGAATGTGGAAGCGGCTCACTGTCGAAGGAACCGGCGGCGACCTACTCTCCCGGGCCCTTGCGGGCCAAGTACCATCGGCGCTGTGGGGCTTGACTGCTCTGTTCGGAATGGGAAAAGGTATTTCCCCCACGCAGTTACCACCGGAAAATTATGAGGCTCGGCAACCCTTCAAAACTACACAGCGCCACTTCGACATATCACAAAAAAATCCATCAAGCCCTCGACC
Source organism: Solirubrobacteraceae bacterium (assembly GCA_030655275.1). GTDB lineage: Bacteria > Actinomycetota > Thermoleophilia > Solirubrobacterales > Solirubrobacteraceae > JAGIBJ01. Next base: position 942 of record JAURVW010000685.1, on the reverse strand, counting down.
AATTAGTACCGCTCGTCTAAGGAAATTGCTCTCCTTACAACTGCGGCCTATCAACCTGGTGGTCTACCAGGGGTCTTACCCACTTAAAGTGGTGGGAGAATTCATCTTGAGGTTGGCTTCCCGCTTAGATGCTTTCAGCGGTTATCCAATCCAGGCGTGGCTAATCTGCGATGCCCTTGGCAGGACAACAGATACACTAGAGGCCTGTTCACCCCGGTCCTCTCGTACTAGGGGCAACTCCTCGCAATTCTCCAACGCTCACAGCAGATAGGGACCGAACTGTCTCGCGACGTTCTGAACCCAGCTCGCGTACCGCTTTAATGGGCGAACAGCCCAACCCTTGGGACCTACTCCGGCCCCAGGATGCGACGAGCCGACATCGAGGTGCCAAACCGGGCCGTCGATGTGGACTCTTGGGCCCGATAAGCCTGTTATCCCCGGAGTACCTTTTATCCGTTGAGCGACAGCGCTTCCACTTGCTACTGCCGGATCACTAAAGCCTGCTTTCGCACCTGCTCGACTTGTCAGTCTCGCAGTCAAGCTCCCTTATTGCTTTTACACTCTACGTACGATTTCCGACCGTACTGAGGGAACCTTTGCGCGCCTCCGTTACATTTTAGGAGGCGACCGCCCCAGTCAAACTACCCGCCTGACACTGTCCCGGCACCGGATCACGGTAACCAGTTAGACATCCAATACATCAAGGGTGGTATCTCAAGGTTGACTCCACACCAGCCGCAGCCGATGCTTCAACGTCTCCCACCTATCCTGAGCGAAATGGATCGAATGCCAATATCAGGGTGCAGTAAAGGTTCACGGGGTCTTTCCGTCTAGCTGCGAGTACTCGGCATCTTCACCGAGACTGCAATTTCACCGAGCCCCTCGTTGAGACAGCGTCCAAGTCGTTACGCCATTCGTGCAGGTCGGAACTTACCCGACAAG
>JAURVW010000683.1 GCA_030655275.1 Solirubrobacteraceae bacterium | reverse complement strand
CGAGGCGCTCGACCTCTACGCCGGCCACTTCCTGCCCGAGGAAGCCGACGAACGCTGGTCGATCTCGACCCGCGAGCGGCTGCGGGCGCGCTTCAACCAGACGCTGCTGCGCCACGCCGAGGCCTCGCGCCGGCTGGGCCGGCACGAGGATGCGCTCGCGACCTACCGCCGCGGCCTCGAGGTCGACGACCTGGCCGAGTCGTTCTACCAGGGCGTGATGGCCTGCTGCCTCGAACTCGGCCGGCCGGCCGAAGGCCTCGCGGCCTACCAGCGCCTGAAGCGTGTCTTCTCGATCGTGCTGCGGCTCGCGCCTTCCGAACGCAGCGAAGCGCTGCACCGCGATCTGCGCATCGGTTAGGCATCGGTAAGCGCGCGCGGCCTATCGTGCCCGCATGGACACCGCCAAAACCTCCGCTGCTGCGCCCGAGAACTTCATCCTGCGCATCTACCGCCGCGACCCGGGCAGCGCCCGCGACATCGCCGGCACCGTGGAAGTCGTCGCGACCGGCATGGCGCACGGCTTCAACAGCTTGCGCGAACTGCAACAGATCCTCGGCGTTCCCGAACGCCGCGGCCCCGTGCCAGCCAAGGAAGGGAACCGATGATCGCCGAACATGCATTGACGAACGAGAGCGCCGCGCTGGTGCGGCTGCTGACCGAACTCGCGCCGCTCGACCGCCTGGTGCGCGACCTCGCACCGCCGTACCTGCGCTGGATCAACGCCTCGCGCGGCCAGGACCTGGTGCTGATCCCCGTCGACGAGGTGCAGTACTTTCGCGCCGACACCAAGTACACCTGCGTCGTCACCGCCACCTCGGAGGCGCTGATCCGCCGCCCGCTGAAGCTGCTGTACCAGGAACTCGACCCGGCGAGCTTCCGCCAGATCCACCGCTCGACGATCGTGAACCTGCACTGGGTCGTCGGCGGCAGGCGCGACAGCCAGGGCCGCGTGCAGCTGAAGCTGCGCTCACGCAGCGAGAGCTTGTTGGTCAGCGCCGCGCACGAGCACCTGTTCCGGCAGATGTGAGGCAGCGGCGCGGCGTCGGCCGTGCGCGGGTCGCACGGCC
>JAURVW010000682.1 GCA_030655275.1 Solirubrobacteraceae bacterium | reverse complement strand
GTATGGACCGGAACATCAGCGGACAAGGCAGACGCGCAGTGACGGTAGCGTTGAGGTGTATGGCGGCGCCCAAGTTACCGAAACAAAGGGCGGGGTCTTAACCGTGAAAACTTATTGGCCGTTTGGAGCAGGTGTCGAGATTGATGTGGGCACTGAGCCAACAGAGTTGAACTGGATTCATGCCGATCGGCTTGGAAGCCCAGTCGCCATTAGTGATTTGTCCGGCGCTTTGAACGAACGGCTCGCGTACGATGCATGGGGTAAGCGACGCAGCACGGACGGAAAATCAACACCCGACAAGCTCGACGGTGTGATCGACAACCGTGGCTTTACAAATCATGAGATGTTGGACCAGTTAGAGCTAGTACACATGAATGGGCGTGTGTACGATCCTTCGATTGGGCGTTTCGTTAGTGCCGACCCGATGATCGGCGATCCAATTAACGGACAGAACTACAATCGTTATTCCTACGTGCTCAACAATCCGACGAATCTTACGGACCCGACGGGTTGTGATTCGGAGGATTGCTCGACGCCAGAAAGCTGCGTAACAGGCAATAAACATGAATGCAAGAAAGACTGCGAGAAATCTCGGGATGGAAAAGATGTCCGCCACCGTCAGATTTCAGACGACGAATGGGAGCTGGACACGGGGAAGGTAACTTCAACAACGAAAACAGCTAATATGCAAGCGAGGGTAGATGCCAAAATTTCGGCAAACAATGCAACGACGCCAGGAAAGGGATTCTGGGACCCGAAGTATGACCCGAACGCATATCCGGGCAGTGGTTGGGTTGATATGGCCAATGGCCTTTGGAACGCAGGCATGAGCCTTGGTAGTGAAATGCGGGCAGGAACGACTGCTGTTGTTGCATACTTCACTGGTGACGATCAACAGGTTAGTGCATCAATCTCGGAGATGAAGCAAAATGCACCTGGCGCCATTATGGCAGTGGTGATCATTAGCGGAAAAGCCGGTCGTTCGGCCGCCGTAAGTGCTGAGCAAGCGAAGATGACACAGGCGCTTGCTGCACGGGACGCGCTTGCCAAATCGTTAGCACCATTGAAGGGAAAGGCACCCGCGACCGTTACTGCGG
>JAURVW010000681.1 GCA_030655275.1 Solirubrobacteraceae bacterium | reverse complement strand
ATCGAGGGTGATCATCAGCCGGGAGGCTTCACCTTGAAGGCCGACGGGCTGACGAGGGGACGATGGCGCACGCACGTTCGTCTTCTACCGCGGACGCGCCACGATCGCCAGTCCTCCGGATGCCGGAAGGCACGACTTCGTCCTTCGTCCACAGTGACCTTGAGGTTTGTGTCAGAACCGTCGATGCTAGGCCGACCGTCCCTCAGCGAGGCGCACACCGCCGCCTCGGAGCCGTACCAGGAGTCCTCTCGATGGAACCCGAACCCAACAGGGTCCGCACTGGCGTTCGCTCCTTGCGGGTGAACCATCCGACGACGTCTCCCGCCACCAGCCTGCACGTCCCGAACACAGGATCTCGATGACCAACCGCTCTGTCCTCGGCCTCGAGCCCGGATTCCGGGTCAACCGCAAGACCAAGGAGACAACCGTGTGGGAGCCAGAGGGTCTCGAGGCGCTCGGACTCCGGGAGCGGCAGGACCTGCAGCAGTGGTTCGTCGGTGAGTTCCGAGATGTCGACGATTCGGCGAAGAAGCACGGACTGCTCGAATCTGTGGTGGGTGCCGCGGAGATCGGCGATGGGCACGTTCTCGCCGGCTCGCTGCTCCTGATCTCCGAGGAGTTCGGCAGCTGGGCGCACGCCGGCAACCGCCACGCGGACCGCCTCGATCTCCTTCTTCTCGACACGGCCGGCAGCCCCGTGATCGTCGAGCTGAAGCGTGGCGTCGCAGATGAGTTTGCCGACCTCCAGGCCCTGCGGTACGCCGCGTACGCCTCGACGCTGACGCCGACCGACGTCGAGGAGTTGCTCGCCAAGCGTCTGAAGATCTCGGTCGAGGACGCACGCGTGGCGCTAGCCGATCATGTCGAGGAGGCCAGCCCGGCGCGTCCGCTCGCCGATCTGGGAGATGTTCGCGTCGTGCTCGTGGCCGAGGCTTTCACTGCCCCGCTGACCACGACGGCCATGTTCCTCCGCGAACGAGGGATCGACGTCCGCTGTGTGCAGCTCGGCGTCCGGA
>JAURVW010000675.1 GCA_030655275.1 Solirubrobacteraceae bacterium | reverse complement strand
GCTCACCCTCGACCTCGACGGCGGCACGATCCTCCGGCACGGCGCACGGCTGCTCATCATCGGTCGTAAGCCGCTCCCGCCTCCCATGGAACACACCGACGGGGGTGGCGTGGTCCCGGAAGACGACGAATCGGAGTCCTGGGGAACGTCAAGGATCCTTGAGATCGACGTGTCGAAGGCGAGGTCGCCGAAGTTGCTGCGTACGCTCGACGTGCCCGGGCAGGTGCTCGCGAGTCGACAGGTGGGTTCCACCGCGCGCGTCGTCGTCCGGACGCCGACGACCTACTACGGGGGCTCCTACAAGCAGCGACGGTGGCGCCTGCGACATACGACGCTGCGGCAGATCGTGCCCGACACCATCCTGACCAGCGCCGTGTCCGGCGACCGATACCGGCGTCCGCTCGCCGAGTGCACCTCGGTTGCGCGACCCGTCGAGTTCTCGGGCCATCAGCTGCTGGCGATCCTCACGGTCGATCTGGACCGTGGCCTGGTCGGTCTGGACCGCGACGCGGTGATGGGCACGCCACAGGTGACGTACGCGTCGACCTCCGCCCTCTACGTCGCCACCGCTCGCGCGGTCGACGCGACGCTGACGGACCAGACGTACACCCGAATCCACGCATTCGACACGTCGAGCGCAGGCCGCACCTCCTACGAAGCGAGCGGGCGTGTGCAAGGACTTCCGGTGAACCAGTACGCCTTCTCGGAGGACAAGGGCATCTTGCGCGTCGCGACGACGGACGACCCACGCTGGTCGTCCGGGACCCTGGCCCGCCGGGCCGACAACCGCATCACCACCCTTCGGCGGATCGGTTCCGGTCTCACGCAGGTCGGCCTGGTCGCGGGGTTCGGACGGGGGGAGCAGATCAAGTCGGTCCGCTACGTCGGCGACCGCGCCTACGTCGTCACCTTCCGCGAGACGGATCCGTTGTTCACGTTCGAACTCGGCGATCCCTCTGCGCCGCGACTGCTCGGCGAGGTGAAGATCCCCGGCTACTCCGGCTACCTCCATGTGCTCGGCGGCGGCCTCGTGCTCGGCATCGGTCAGAACGGCACGGAGTCCGGCGCCGACCGAGGTGCGCAGGTATCGCTGTTCGACGCGTCGGATCCGACCAAACCCGTCCGACTCGCGCACCGCAACCTCGGGGGCCGGGGCTCGTATACCGACCAGGACCCACACGCGTTCCTGTGGTGGCCGAAGCGCAGGATGGCCCTCGTCTCCTACAGCGACTGGGGCCGTCGCAACGGGTTCGTCGGATCGATGGTGGCGCTTCAGCCCAGTGCGACCGGAGTGTCTCGTCTCCGAGAGCTCGGTCGGATTCGCCACGGCGCCAAGGGAGAGCGCGTTGCGGTCCTTCGCGCGATCGTCGTCGGGGACCGGCTTCTCTCGGTCTCCAGCCAGGGCGTCCTCTCCAGCCGGCTGTCGGATCTGCAGCCCACGGGTTACCACCGGTTCGACTCGCGCGGCTTCTCGCCTCTTCAGCCGACGAGGCCAATCCCCACACCGACGCCGACCGGCACCACGCCCACTCGGCCCGTCGGCTCCATTCCGGGCACGACGCCGTAGGGGCCGTCCTGGACGGCCCCGGTACGCTCCAGCACGTGGCATTCCCCGAGAGTCGTCTGCGGCGCCTACGTCGCTCGCCCGCCATCCGAGATCTGGTCGCCGAGACCCTCCTGGATCCGGGCGACCTGATCCTTCCGATCTTCGTGGAGGAGGGCCTGTCCGGCCGTCGTCCGATCACCGCGATGCCGGGCGTCGACCGGCTCGGGCTCGACGAGCTCGCGGCCGAGGCGGAGACGTGCGCGGCCCTCGGGCTCGGCGGCATGCTGCTCTTCGGCGTTCCCGAGCACAAGGACCTCCGCGGCTCCGGGGCCTACGACGACAAGGGCATCGTGCAGCGGGCGATCGGCGAGATCAAACGGTCCGTCCCCGAGACGCTCGTGATCGCCGACGTGTGCCTGTGCGAGTACACGAGCCACGGCCACTGCGGCGTGATGGACGGCGCCGACGTCGACAACGACCAGTCGCTGCCGCTGATCGCACGCACCGCCGCGAGCCTCGCGGGCGCGGGCGCCGACATCGTCGCCCCGAGCGACATGATGGACGGCCGCGTCGGCGCGATCCGCTCGGAACTCGACCGCAACAAGCTCCAGGCCACACCGATCGCCAGCTACGCCGTGAAGTACGCCTCGGCCTTCTACGGGCCGTTCCGCGACGCCGCCGATTCCACCCCCGCCTTCGGCGACCGCAAGGGGTACCAGATGGATTTCCGCAACGGCGACGAAGCCCTCCGCGAGGCCCGCGCCGACGTGGACGAGGGCGCCGACCTGCTCATCGTGAAGCCGGCCCTGCCGTACCTCGACATCCTCCATCGCGTGAAGACCGACCTGGCCGTGCCGACGATGGCCTACCACGTGAGCGGCGAGTACTCGATGCTCAAGGCTGCCGCGCATCAGGGTTTCCTCGACGAGCGCGCCGCGGTCCTCGAGAGCCTCACCGGTCTGCGCCGCGGCGGCGCCGACGCGATCATCACCTACTCCGCCAAGGACGCAGCCGCCTGGCTGCGCTCCCTCTGAGCTCCTTCTCCCCCAGAGGACGCCATGACCATCTCCATTCGTGACGCGCGCTCGGCCGAGCAATACGAACGCGCGGTGAAATACCTGCCCGGCGGCGTGAACTCGCCCGTCCGCGCGATGCGTTCCATCGGTCGCACGCCCGTCTTCATCGAGCGCGGCTCCGGCGCCGAGATCGTCGACATCGACGGCAACCACTACGTCGACTGGGTCTGCTCGTGGGGCCCGCTCATCCACGGCCACGCACACCCCGAGATCGTCTCCGCGATCACGGAGCAGGCCGCCCGCGGCACCACGTTCGGGGCCGCGACCGTGGGTGAGGTCGACCTTGCCGCCGAGCTCACGCGCCGCATCCCGTCGATCGAGATGCTCCGCATGACGACGTCCGGGACGGAGGCCTCCATGAGCGCCATCCGGCTCGCGCGCGCCGCCACCGGCCGCGAGTACCTCCTCAAGTTCGCCGGTGCCTACCACGGCCATGTCGACGGGCTCCTGGCCGATGCCGGCTCCGGCCTCGCGACGCAGGGCCTGCCGTCCTCGCCGGGCGTCCTGCCTGACGCGGCCAAGAAGACGATCGTCGTGCCGTGGAACGACCCCGAGGCCGTCCGCGCCGCCGTCGCCCAGTACGAGTTCGCCGCCATCCTGGTCGAGCCGTACCCCGGCAACATGGGCGTCGTGCCGCCGCAGGAGGGCTTTCTCGAGCTCTTGCGCGAGGTCGCGACCGCCAATGGTGCCCTGCTCGTGTTCGACGAGGTGATCTCCGGCCTGCGCGTCGCCCGCGGCGGCGCCCAGGAGCTCACGGGCGTCCATCCGGATCTCACCATCCTCGGCAAGATCGTCGGCGGCGGGCTGCCGGTCGGCGCCTTCGGTGGCTCTCGCGAGCTGATGGAGCAGATCGCCCCGGTCGGCGCGGTCTACCAGGCGGGCACGCTCGCAGGGTCGCCCCTCGCCGTCGCCGCGGGCCTGGCCTGCGTGCGTCTGCTCGACGACAACGCCTACCTGCGCCTGGCTTCCACGACGGATGCGCTCGCCCAGGGCCTGCGCGACCTCGTCGGCACCCGCCCGGCCGTCGTGCAGAGCGTTCCCGGACTCGTGACGCTGTTCTTCTCGGCGACGCCCGTCACGAACTACGAGGAGGCCAAGGCTTGCGACCTGGAGGCGTACGCGCGCTTCTGCCGCGGCCTGCTCGCGCGCGGCGTGTATGCCCCGCCGTCGCAGTTCGAGGGCTGGTTCCCGTCGCTCGCGCACACCTCCGAGCACCTCGACCGCACCCTCGAGGCTGCCGGCGCCGCACTCGAGACGGCCTTCGAGGGATGACCGACCCCGTGGGCGGCGCCGTCGCCGCCCCT
>JAURVW010000660.1 GCA_030655275.1 Solirubrobacteraceae bacterium | reverse complement strand
CCTCGCCGGGCTCGTCGCCGGCTTCCGTACGCGCGAGGAGCTGTCGGCCGAGAGCGACATCCTCCTGCTGCCCAAGCCGCTCGCCGAGGACCTCGAGACGCTGCGGCCCGGGCAGGTCGTCTGGGGCTGGCCGCACTGCGTGCAGGACACCCCGATGACGCAGCTCGCGATCGACCGCGGCCTCACGCTCATCGCCTGGGAGGCCATGAACCACTGGACGAGCGAAGGCAACTTCAGCGTGCACGTGTTCCACAAGAACAACGAACTCGCCGGCTACTGCTCGGTGCTCCACTCCCTGCAGCTCCTCGGCGTGACCGGCGACTACGGCCGCCGGCTCCGCGCCGCCGTGATCTCCTTCGGCGCGACGGCCCGCGGCGCCGTGCACGGGCTCTCGGCGATGGGCGTGAGCGACGTGACCGTGCTGACGCAGCGCAGCGTCTCGGCCGTCGCCTCGCCGTTCACCTCGGTGCGGATGCAGCACTTCGAACGCGACCCGCTCAACCGCACCCGCACGCTGGCCCTCAAGGCGCCGAACCCCGGCCCGCTGGCCGAGGTGCTCGCGGAGTACGACATCGTCGTGAACTGCATCCTCCAGGACACCGACGACCCGCTCATGTTCGTGATGAACGACGACCTGCCGCTCTTCAAGGACGGCACGCTCTTCATCGACGTCTCCTGCGACGAGGGCATGGGCTTTGAGTGGGCGCGGCCCACGTCCTTCGCCGAGCCGATGTTCCGGGTGGGCCAGGACCTGCACCACTACGCGGTCGACCACAGCCCGTCGTTCCTGTGGGACTCGGCCACGTGGGAGAACAGCGAAGCGCTGCTGGAGTACCTGCCGATCGTGATGGCCGGCGAGGAGTCCTGGAACGGGAGCGAGACCATCCGCCGGGCCATCGAGATCCGCAACGGACGCGTGCAGAACCCGCGGATCCTGTCGTTCCAGCGGCGCGCGGCGGCCTACCCCTACGAGGTGCTGACCGCCTGACGCGCCTCGGGCGCGGCTCAGGCGACCGGGCTACTGGTCGTTCGGGCCGCGTTGGCGCAGGAAGCGCTGGAACTCGCGAGCGAGCAGGTCGCCATCCGGGAGGGCCTCGGGGTCGGCCATCTGGGCTTCCTCACCGGCGGCTTCCTCGAGCCGTTCCACCCAGGCACTGACCGACGGGTCACCGGCGACCGCGCCGGTGACGCGCTCCTCGAAATCGCGTGCACCCTCCTCGAGGGTGGATGCGTCGAGGGTGACGCCGCAGAGTTTCTCGACGCCGCGGACGAGCGACAGCGCGCCGTTCGGGTTCGGCGCGGAGACGTAGTGCGGCACGCTGGCCCAGAGGCCGACCACGGGGATGTTGGCCTTCATCGCCGCGACGTGGATCGGCCCGATCAGGCCGGTCGGGCCTTCGTAGTCGGGGCGGTGCAGGTCGAGGCGGTCGAGCAGGGCGTCGTCGGAGGCGATCGCCATGAGCGGCGCAGGGCGCGTGTGGGGCACATCGCCCATGAGCGAGCCGAGCGTGACGATCATCTGCGCGCCGAGGGTCTCGGCGACGTGCGCGATGGAGTCCGAGAACGCCGCCCACTTGGTCGACGGCTCGGGGCCCATGAGCGTGATGAGGTCGCGCGGAGCGCGGGGCGCTCGGGCGGCGCGGTACTCGATCTTGGGCCAGCGCAGGTCGCGCACGACGCCGTCGCGCACCACGAGGTACGGGCGCGCGGCCTGGAAGTCGAAGAGGGTCTCGGGGTCGTAGGAGGCGAACGCGCTCGTGTCGAGCTGGCGACCGATCGAGGCGAGGGCCATCGTCGAGGCCTGCCCGGCGTCGCTCCAACCACGGAACGCGATCACGAGGGCGGGAGCGCGGAGCCCCTCGGGGCGGTGGTCCCAGTGCAGTTCCTTCACAACCGTTCACGCTACTAGGCAATCGGAACGATCCCCTGGCCAGGTGCGGCAGGTACCGAGATTCGGTGTGTCCCGCGTCCCCCGTAGGCTGGGGCCCTCGTGACGACCGAACCCCAGACCGACGCCCCGGTGCCGCCCGCCGCCGCCCCGGCGGCGACGGCCTCCTCGGGGCCCGCGACGATCGTCGCCGATCTCGTCGAGTCCCAGGCCGTGGACGGGATCTTCGCCGTGGTGCGCTCCGAGCGGCTGCTCACGCGCAACGGTCAGCCCTACCTGAACCTCATGCTGCGCGACCGCAGTGGCTCGATCCCCGGGCGGGTGTTCCGCGATGCCGACGCGCTCCGGGCGCGCTTCGCCGACGGTGATGCCGTGCGGGTCCGCGGGCGCGTGGAGCGGTATCGCGACGCCCTCCAGCTCGACGTGCAGCAACTCGTCCGTGCCGAGGGCGTCGACCCGACCCTCCTGCTGCCGACGGCCTACCGCGACGTCGACGAGCTCGAGGGGTTCCTCGAGCACCTGGCCCGGGAGGTCCACGACGCCGGCCTGCAGGCGCTGCTGCTCTCGGTGCTCGGTGATCCGAAGCTCCGCGAGGCCCTGCGGACGGCGCCCTGCTCGCGCGGTGGCCACCACGCCTACCTCGGCGGCCTGCTCGAGCACACCGTCGCCGTCGCGCAGCTCTCCTGGGAGCTCTGCCAGCTGCACCCGCGCCTCGACCGCGATCTCCTCGTGACCGCCGCGATCGTCCACGACCTCGGCAAGATCCGCGAGTTCACCTACGCGGGCTCGATCGAACTCAGCGACGAGGGTCGGATGCTCGGCCACGTCGAGCTCGGGCTCCAGATCCTCGCGGCGCATCGCCCGCCGTCGCTCGGCGACGACCGCTGGCTCTCCCTCACCCACTGCGTCCTCACGCACCACGGCCCCGAGGTCACCCCGACCCGCCAGTTCCAGTCCTACGAGGCCCTCGCGCTCTTCCGCGTCAACGCCGTCGACGCCCAGCTGAAGTTCGCCTTCGAGCACGGGTTGTAGGACCCGCGGACGACCGCCGGGTCCACCTTCGGTGGGCAGGCTCGTCGCCGCGAGGGGTCGTGGGCTGCATTGACGGCGCTATTCGCCGTCGATGGAGCCCACGGCGGACTGGGTCGTTGCCGCGAGGGGACGTGGGCTGCGTTGACCGCGTTATTCGCCGTCGATGGAGCCCACGGCGGCGCGGCGGTCCTTCCACACCCCGTGGGTGAGGTGGGCGGCGATGGCGATCATCAGCAGTCCGAAGGAGATGCGCAGGGCCGACTCGGGGATGAGTTCGGCGACGGTCGCGCCGAGGGCGGCGCCGGCGATGCCGAGCACGCCGAGGAGCAGACCCTCGCGGAGCCGCAGGTTGCCGTAGTGGTGGTGTCTGGCCGCAGCCGCGATCGACATCGGCACCATCGCGGCGAGCGAGGTGGCGACGGCGGCGCGCTCACCGAGCCCGGCCGCGTAGATGAGCGCGGGGACCGCGAGGATGCCGCCGCCGATGCCGAGCATCCCTCCGAGGATCCCGGCGACGAGCCCGGCGATCGCGAGCCACACGGGATGGTCGATCGTCGCGACGACGGTGAACGGGTCGATCGACACCGTCAGCCTCCCGCCAGCAGGTCGACGGCGCCGACCACGAGCAGCACGGCG
>JAURVW010000595.1 GCA_030655275.1 Solirubrobacteraceae bacterium | reverse complement strand
GAGCGCGGACCGAGCCGCAGCGCGCCGCCGGGCAACGCGCGCACCACGCTGCCGCCGCCGACCGAGAGCGATTCGACATCGGCGCAACGCAGCCGCAGGCTCAGTTCACCGACCTGCAGCGCATCGCCGAAGGCCGGCCGGCCGTGCTCGACGATACCGATGTCGGTACTGGTGCCGCCGACGTCGATCGCCATGACCACGGCCGGCGCACCGGCACGTCCGCCCAGGCTCGCGGCCACACCTTCAAGCGCCGCGCACGGTCCCGACATCGCCAGGCCGACGGGCCGCGCGGCCACGTCGCGCCAGGCGCCGCTGCCGCCTTCGGAACGCATGAGGAAGGGTTCGGGCAGGCCGCGCGCCGTCAGCGCTCTGGCCAGTTCGCGCAGGTAGTCGGCCACCATCGGCTTGGCATAGGCATCGAGCGCAGTGGTGAGAAAGCGCTCGAACTCGCGCGGCTTGGGGTCGACCTCGCTCGACAGCGACACCAACAGATCAGGCAAGCGCGCGGCGAGCGCATCGCGCAGTTGGCGCTCGTGCGCGGGGTTGCGGTGCGCGAAGAGCAGGCACACGGCCACGGCGCGCACGCCCGAGTCCGCGATGGCGTCCGCGATGCGGTCGAAGCCGTCGAGCGCGAGCGGCGCGGTCTCGCGGCCCTGCGCGTCGATGCGTCCCGCGACCTCGAAGCGCAGGTGCGCGGGGAAGAGCCGCTCGTCCGGCGTCGGCTTCGCAATGACCGGCAGGTACAGCTCGCGCCGCTCCTGGCGGCCGAGCGCCAGCACGTCGCCCATGCCGGCGGTCGTCAGCACCGCGACCGGCGGGGCGTTCTGTTCGAGCAGCAGATTCGTGACCACGGTGGACCCGTGCACGATGCGGGCCACCTGCTGCGGCGCGATGCCGTTCTTTGCGCAGATGCGATCGATGGCGGCCAGCACGGGCTCGGCCAGCTTGCCCGCCTCGCGTGGATGCTTCAGGCTCGCCAGGCGACCGTCGTCGGCGACCGCGACGGCATCGATGAAGGTGCCGCCCATGTCGACACCGATCGCCCAGCGTGA
>JAURVW010000578.1 GCA_030655275.1 Solirubrobacteraceae bacterium | reverse complement strand
TCATAGGGACGACAGGCGATGACAGATGCAGTTTCTTCTGCCCTCAGGTCACATGAATCATCCCCGCAACATGTCTCGCTGAAGTTTGGTCGCAGAGCGGATCTGGCAGCTCGAAACGATTGAGAGCCTCGCTGGAACTCTGACAGCGAGATGACGGACTCGCCAATCGAAGGGGCAACTATCGGCCAGAAGCGGAAGTCTATGAGAGGCTGATTCATTGCCCCGGTTAGCGACTGCAGCGAATTTCGGACTGCCACCGAGTCGGCGGCATGGAAAAAGGGGCAGATTCGTTGAGCAACGTTGCGGTAGGATCCAACAAACTCGCCAAATATCAAGTGTTTGTTCTTCTCGACTCGAATATCTACTGCGGCGACTGGTTTTTGAGAGGCGCACCGTTCCGCTACCTCTGTCACTTTTTGAACAACGAGGGCCACACGTTGCTTGTCCCACGTGTGGTTCTGGAGGAAGTCGCGAACGTGCGGCTTCGAAAATTCTCGGAAGAGGCAGTAGTTGCGGGGAGAGCGATTGCAGCTCTTAACCGACTAAATGGCAACGACATAACGACAGCAAGTACCCTTCCAGCAGCCAAGAAATACGAGTTGCTTTCGCTGTTGAAGGAGTCGATTGAGGGTGTCGTGGTCCTAGAGTACAACACTCTGCCGCACGACGAGATTTTTCAGCGTGCGCTTAAGGTGCAGCGTCCTTTCCGGGAAGGGGAAAAGGGCTATCGCGACACCCTGATCTGGATGTCGCTCCTTGCGTTCCTGAAGACGCAGAACCGCCCTGAACAAGTAGCGTTCATCACAACGAACAAAAACGACTTCTTCACTCAATCTGAAGACGCTGAATTTCACCCGGACCTGCGCGCCGATCTGACGGGAGCGAATGTCGTTCCCTTCAAGTCGCTGGCCGCTTTTGTGGACCGGCACGTGGACAAGGACCTCCACGGTATTGACCGGGTGATGTTGCGACCAGAGATTGAAAGCTTTCTGGAAGATCAAACTAGCGAGATGCTTCTGGGAAGCGAGCCACAGAAATTGCTCTGGCGTAACCTCGCACCTGGCATGCGATGGCCCGACGACGTTCGAGGCTCTGCAGTTGAAATTATGGAAGGCGTGGAAGATCTGGAGTTTCGCGGAATCGAGGCCCTTGACGACGACATTGTATATGTCGCATGTCGCTACGATTTAAGAATCGTGATTGTGACGTTCATAATCACGCGTGCGTTCTTCGAAGCTAACCATCAAGCCCTTAAAGAGGAATCGAAATTCTGGGAGACAGATGTCGACAACCAGGTTGTGACACTGAAATCTTCTGGCCGTGTGTACGTCACTGCAAGCTTCACTTACGACAAACGCACCGCGCTATTCTCAGGCTTTAGCTATTCCGATGTTGCTTTCCGCACATAGGTCATCGAGCGTTCGCTTTCCGGCAGCCGCGTGAGGGTCCATTGATGAACGGTACGGGCCAAAGCGGAAGTGCACCTATGTTTTAAATTGATCATAGAGCTCGGTCGGCCATCCTGTTTTAGAAAGAGACCGTAAGCTGCCATCGTAGTTAATACGGATCATTATTAGGCGGTAAAAAAGCTCAAGACATGCATATAGCGAATCAATGAATTCCTGCATTTTGCCCTCCTCCCATTCAAGTTCGCTTGCGTGAGCAAGCTTATTGCGT
>JAURVW010000189.1 GCA_030655275.1 Solirubrobacteraceae bacterium | reverse complement strand
GGGTCGAGCCATTGTTTCTGCAGCTGCGCCGTCGCCTTCGAGAAGCGGTTCAACACGTCGCGCGTGCGCAGCGCCGGCGGCAGCGTGATGGTGGTGACGTTGCGCTGCGACGGCGCATCGCCGACACGATCGAACTCGAGCCCTTCGGTCAGCTTGAAGCCGGAGACGACGTTGCCCTCCTGCAGGTCGAACGCGTTCGCCGGCAGGTTCGAGAACAGGCCGACGTTGCCGAAGGTCTTCACGTCGACCATGTCGACCTTGCCGAGCGGGATGCCGGCGATGCGCGTGATCTCGATCGGGCGCGGCTTCTCGACCCGGCCGCGCGGCGTGATGCGGGCGAGCGGCTTGTCGAGCCTTAGCGCGCCTATGCGCTTGTCGAGCTGCATAGCGCTCAGCTGCATCTGGCCGCCCTTCAATTGCGCCTCGACCAGGAAGCCCTCGACGCCGCGCTTGCTGGCCGATTCGACCTGCAGCGCGACGGCGCCGAAATCGGCCGGCTTGATCGTCGTGGTCTGCGCCGCCAGCGTGGCGAAGCGGCCGACGTGCAGGTCGGTGAAGATGCCGCCGCTCTGCGCCGGGCGGATGCGCAACTGCGGCATGCCCTTGCGCGCGAAGTTGGCCTGCGCGGCCGTCGCCGCCGCCATCACCGCCTGCACCTGCGCGACGCTGACCTTGCCGCGCATGCCGCGGTCGCTCAGGTCGACCTCGGTCTGGCCGTCGAGCTTGACGCCGTCGAAGAAGGTCGTGCCGAGGATGCCGTCCGGCACGTAGGCGTTGACCGAGAACGCGAGGCCTTTCTGCGTCGCGCCGGCCATCTGCGTCATGTAGCTGCGGCCGACCTCCGCGAGCCGCGTGACGGTGCCCTGCCGCAAGGCCGCGCCGCGCAGGCCGCGCCGCAGCGGGCTGGCGTTGCGGCGCAGCGCGCCGTCGACCATCGCCGCCGGCATGCTGGAGCGGTCGACCTGGCCGCCGAGCGATGCGGTGACGCCGTTGACCTTGAACGCGACCTGCCCGGCCGGGTTGATCGCCTCGATGCGCGGCAGCGCCGGCCCCATCACCTGCAGCAGCCGCTCGGGCGGCAGCGGGTCGAAGTGCTTGGTCTTGAGCGCGCGCTGCGCCTCGATCGCGAG
>JAURVW010000576.1 GCA_030655275.1 Solirubrobacteraceae bacterium | reverse complement strand
TCATAGGTCTATTAAATATTGACATTAATGCGAAAGAGTTTGAGCAACAATATATCGAAATAATTCAACTATTAAGAACAGAATTCAAATGTAGTGAGTTTGCTGCTGAACATTTCTACTACAACAGCTCCCTAAGAGTTATCAGAGAACTTTCCAAGGATTCAAATATAGCAAATAGAAATATTTCAAAAGATGAGTTCTTAAAACGCATCAATAATTCGGAAATTCTTTTTAACGAATGGTTTCTTGAAAAGAAAGGAAAAAAGTTGCACTTTTCTAATTTACGGAAAGAGTATTTCGGTAACATCAACATACTTCACAAAGAGAGATTTTTTTTATTAGACTTAAGAACAGGCATTTATTCAAGGTCTGACACAAAGGATATTTTAAATTTGTTTATTAAAAAATATACGAAAATTATTAACCAACCAAATCCATTTTGTCCCTATGTTTATCTACATGGAATAACTGATTCAGAACTTATAGAAATCAAGACTGATTTAATTGCCGAAGGGACAATAATTTGTGATGGTTTTGATTTTGAAGGCTCAACATTTAATTCTTCCTCAATACTTATAAAACCTAATGTATTACACCAAATAAAAATAAAGTTTCTAAATAACATAAACTGCCTTGGTCAAACACTTTCACAAGTGGGTCGTAAAGGCGAAATATATCAATTTTATCAAAGTGATGTTTTCTTTAACTACAATAACCCATCAATAAAAGAAGTGAAAATTCAGATAAATGAACTCTTAAATATTAAAAGTATAGTATAACATGGAACAACAAGATTTGACAAACCAAAATGCACAAGTTGTAGCGGTATTTCCTGACAAAGTAAAAATTGTTGTGAAAGACTTAGATGTTTTTAAGAATATTGACGAAACTCTAAAGGTCGGTTCATATTTGAAAATTGAAGATAGTGAGAATGCTTGCTTAATAGCAATTATTGAAAATTTTCAAATCTCGTTAAGAGAAACAAAAGACTCAGATGGATCTATACAGATAGTTAGAGATCACATTATTGAAGCTTTTCCTTTGGGTGTATTGCGAGATGGAAAGTTTGAAAGAGGTGGTGACTCACTTGCAATTCCGCCTAAAGATGTAATGCCTGCTACAATTGATGAGATTAAAAAGATTTATGAAGATTCTGTTGAAATAAATGAACGATTTGATTTTATGTCTCTTGCGTCTAATCCGTCTGTTAGAGTCCCAATTAATGGGAATAAATTTTTCAATAAACATATTGCTGTCGTGGGTTCAACAGGCTCTGGTAAATCTCATACTTTATCTGCTATTATTCAAAAAGCAATTTCACAAAAAAATGGGAGTTTTAGTCTAAATAATTCTCATGTTATTATATTTGATATTCATTCAGAATACAAAACTGCATTTCCCGATGCAAATCACATTGATATTTCAAATCTGGTGCTTCCATATTGGCTATTGAAAGGAGAAGAACTAGAAGAGTTTTTTTTAGATACTGAGGCAAACGACCACAATCAAAGAACATTACTTAAAGAAGCAATAGTTTATAATCGGAGATTAAAATTTACTGGAAGTAAAGAAGATGCTAATAAGATTCATTTTGATACTCCGTTACTTTTTGATCTAAAAGAAATTTTGCAATATGTTCAAAATAGAAATAATGAAAGAAAAATTACCAATAATGATATAACCTGGGAAGATTCGAGTGGCTTAAAATTTGTGTTTAGCGAAGATACAGCATTTAGGTTATTCAATGAAAAACTTACACCTACAGGAACTGCCGCAGCTGGCAATAATGGAAAGCTAATTAATTTCATTAATCGTTTAGAAAACAAACTTAATGATGAAAGACTCCAATTCCTTTTAGGGGATAAATCAACAACCATCACTTTCGAAGAAACTTTAGAAAGTCTTTTAGGCTACACACCAGCTAAAAATTCGAATGTTACAATAATCGATTTAAGTGGTGTTCCCTTTGATGTATTAAGTATAACAGTCTCTTTAATTTCTCGATTGATTTTCGAGTATGGTTATTTTTATAAAAGATTAAGATTGTCAAAAAATCCTAGTGAGAAAATAAATAATGACGTGCCAATTCTATTAGTCTT
>JAURVW010000557.1 GCA_030655275.1 Solirubrobacteraceae bacterium | reverse complement strand
ACCCCGGCGGCGTGGCGACCCACATCGTCGACAACGCGCGCTTCCACGTCGACGACCTCGGCGGCACCGACCACAGCAAGCTGCAGCGCGACTTCCAGAAGGTGGCGCGGACGACCCCGGAGAAGGCGGCGCAGATCATCGTCTCGGGCGTCGAGCGCGGCAAGCGGCGCATCCTCGTCGGCCCCGACGCCGTGGCGATGGTGACGCTCAGCCGGATCCTGCCGAACGCGTACTTCACGGTGATCCGCAAGCTCATGCCGCTCGTGCGGAAGTGATCACGCCCGTGCAGAAGTAGTCTGTGGCGCTTGCGGGCGGAGATCCAGGCGCTTCGCGCCCTCGCGGTCGGCGTCGTGATCCTCGGCCACTCGTGGCCGCAGGCGTTCTCCGGCGGGTTCGTCGGCGTCGACGTGTTCTTCGTCATCTCCGGGTTCCTGATCACCGGGCACCTCGTCCGCGAGGTGCAGCGGTCCGACCGGATCTCGCTGATCGGGTTCTGGGCCCGCCGCGTCCGGCGGATCCTGCCCGCGGCGATGCTCGTGCTCGCGGTCGTGATCGTCGCGACGCTCGCGGTCGTCCCCGAGAGCCGCTGGGACACGTTCCTGCACGAGATGCGGGCCAGCGGCCTGTACGTCCAGAACTGGCAGCTCGCGGGCAGCGCGACGGACTACTTCGCCGCCGCCGAGGGCACCCAGTCGCCCGTCCAGCACTACTGGTCGCTGTCGGTCGAGGAGCAGTTCTACCTCGTCTGGCCGCTCCTGCTCGGCGGCGCCGCCCTGTTCCTGCGCGGCCCGTACCGGCGGCCCGGGCTCGTGATGCTGATGGGCGGGGTCGCGGCCGTCAGCCTGGCGTACTCGATCGCCGAGACCTCGTCGGATCCCGCGGCGGCCTACTTCGTGACGCCCACGCGCGTCTGGGAGTTCGCGCTCGGTGGTCTGCTGTCGCTGCTGCCGGTGGCGGCCGGGCACGAGCGGCGGCGGGCCGTGGTCTCGTGGGTCGGGCTGCTGGCCATCGCCGTCGCGGTGGCGCGCTACGACGACGCCACGGCCTTCCCCGGCTACGCCGCGCTGCTGCCGGTCCTGGGCACCGTCGCGGTCGTCTGGGCCGGGCTGCCGCGCGCGCCGTGGTCGCCCAGCCGCCTGATGGCGGCGCGGCCCGTCCAGGTCGTGGGGGGCGTCTCCTACTCGCTGTACCTGTGGCACTGGCCGCTCCTGATCCTGCTGCCCTACGCGCTG
>JAURVW010000551.1 GCA_030655275.1 Solirubrobacteraceae bacterium | reverse complement strand
GGTCGGCATCCATCATTTGGAATGTCCGCGGTGCGACTTCACGCAGCACGCTGCTACGCTCGAATTGGCCAGGCCTACCGATGGCTGGCGCATTGACTCAAGGAACGTGGCGGCCCCTTTGGATCCGTCTGCGCCGTCTGTCCCTCCTGTGTCGTCGTCTTGGTCAAACAGCATATTGGCCCACGATGTTCTCAAAAAGTAGGGGCATTGGCAGCGAAGCCTTTGTTATATTTCAAGGATCGTCGCTGAACAGCGCTAAGCAAGGCAATGCGGTGAGGGCTCGAAGAGCAACTAGGAGTTGGAATGAAATCTGCGATTATGAAGCGCTCAATTATTCTGAACGGTCATAAGACCAGCATTAGTCTGGAAGAGACTTTCTTGGATGGGCTGAAGGAAATCGCAGGTCTTCAAGAGAAAACGGTCACCGGCCTCGTGGAAGACATCGATAATCAACGACATAATGGAAGTTTGTCGTCAGCAATTCGACTGTTCGTGCTGTCGCATTACCAAGGGCAGGTCAACTCTGAGTAATTGCGGCACTATAATCATCTCGCAAATAACACCGAGGCGGCTGGTTTGGTTTTGCGCTGGTCCCTTTTCAAGCGCTACTAGCATGAGCTAGGCGCACTGTGCCCGCTTCCAACAGGTCGCGCATTCGATCTCTGCTTAGGATAGCAAGGCCACGTCGATCATGGTCTGCCACTCGCCTACCAGGGCCCTGCGATCGTCATCGCGGTATTCGCCGTCGGCGGCTTCGATCATAGCATTGGTTGGCTCCCGCATGGCCTCGATAGCGGCGCGGGCCATCAGCAAACATTCCTGTTTGACCGGCTGAGACAGTTTCTCCCACGGAGCTTGATCCGCGTCCTGCTGCATCACACAACCGTGCAGCGCTCTTGCCAATCGCTCAATCATCTCGCTCATGCTCGATCTCGCTTAAGGGTGCGGTCTACTATCATCTCCGTTTTTTTGGGAGGCTACGGTGTCGTTCGATCCAGATGCTACCCACCAGCAAACGGCCATCATTACCGTTCCAGATATGC
>JAURVW010000543.1 GCA_030655275.1 Solirubrobacteraceae bacterium | reverse complement strand
GCCTCGCCGCGTTCGATGCAACGCAAGCCGGCAACGAACTGCGCCGCGATCGTCTGCGGCGAAGACTGCGCCGCGATGTGCGGCGTGATCGTGATGCCGGGCACCGACCACAGCGGATCGTCGGCCGCCATCGGCTCGTTGCGCTGCACGTCGAGCGCCGCGCCGGCCAGATGGCCGCGCTTCACGGCGTCGATCAAGTCGGGCTCGACGACGTGCGCACCGCGTGCGATGTTGATCAGGTAGCTGCCTTGCGGCATCTGCGCGAACGCGCGCGCGTCGAGCAGGCCGTCGGTCTCGGGCGTCAACGGCAAAGCGCAGACAACGATGTCGCTGCTCGCGAGCAAGGCGTCGAGCGACGCGCCGGTGCTGCGGCTCCAGCCCGTGACCGCGAACCCGACCGCGCCGAGCAACCGCGCGACCGCGCCGCCCATCGTGCCCATGCCGAGCACCGCGACACGGCTGCGCGCAGCGGCCATCGGCCTGCGTGTCCAAGATCGTTCGCGTTGCAGCACTTCATAGCCTTCGAGCCCGCGCACGTGGCGCAGCGCCATCAGCACGACGAACTGCGCGATGCCCTCGGCCTGTTCGGTGTCGACGATGCGCGAGAGCGGCACGTGCGGCGCAAGCTCCGGCACCAGCAGTTTCTCGACCCCGGCCGCGTCCGAGCAGACCCACTTCAAGTTCGGCAGCCGCGCCGCCACACCGGTGGGAAAGCGCCAGCCGAGCACGACGTCGACCTCCGCGAGTTCGGCATCGCTCAGGTCGCGCCGGTATTCGAGCAGATCGGTCTCGGGTGCGATCGCGTGGATCGCCTTTGTGAAGGCGCCGGCAGGGATCGGGTCAGTCAGCAGCAGTGTTTTCATTCCGCGAAGTTACCGCAATCGGCCAAGCGGACGCGCGCGCGCGCTGGATCGCGCTCGACCCCCGCCGGGTCGCCCCCGGCCGCGACGATCTTCAGTTGCTCGCGCAGCAAGCGCCGCAACATCGCGACACCGCGATCGCTGGTGCGCAGGTGCTCGGCCGAATGCGCCGCGATCGCGCCCTGGCCGACCTGCGCCTCGTAGTCGCCCGGAAACTGCCGGTGCTCGGCCTCGCTCAGTTCCCACCAGAACTTGCCGTTCATCTTCGAGCGCATGCGCCCGATCTCGCCTTCGCTGGTGACGCGGCCGGCGACGTAGATGCGAAACGTCGTGTCGTCCATCGGCAGCACCCAGCCGATCGACTCGAC
>JAURVW010000539.1 GCA_030655275.1 Solirubrobacteraceae bacterium | reverse complement strand
GTCCGGTGACATACGCTGGCGCGATGCGCGTTCGATTTGCACCGTCCCCCACGGGCGCCCTCCACATCGGCGGCGCCCGCGCGGCGCTCTACAACCACCTCGCCGCGCGCGGTGCGGCCAAACGCGGCGAGCCGTCGCAGTTCGTGCTGCGCATCGAGGACACCGATCGCGAGCGCTCCACGCAGGAGAACGTCGACCAGATCCTCGACGCGCTGCAGTGGCTCGGGATCGACTTCGACGAGGGCCCGATCAGCCAGGTCTCCCACGAGGCCCGCCACCGCGAGGTGGTGCAGGACCTCCTCGCGCGCGGGCTCGCCTACCGGACCACCGCGACCGGCGACGACGTCCGCGCCTACAAGGACGAGCACGGCGCCGACAAGGGGTACCGCGGCACCGACGAGGGCGAGGGTGCGATCCGCCTCCACGTGCCCGAGGGCGAGCTCGTGGTGCACGACCTGATCCGCGGCGACACCACCTTCCAGAACGTCCACATGGACGACCCGGTCATCGCACGCGCCGACGGCAGCGCGCTCTACAACCTCGCGGTCGCGGTCGACGACCTCGACGCCGGCATCACGCACGTGATCCGCGGTGAGGACCATCTCTCCAACACGCCGAAGCAGCTGCTGGTCTACGCCGCCCTCGGCGCCGAGCCGCCGATCTTCGCCCACCTACCGCTGCTGCACGGCCCCGACGGCAAGAAGCTCAGCAAGCGCCACGGTGCCGCCTCCGTGCAGGAGCTGCGCGACGCCGGCTACCTGCCCGAGGCCGTGATCAACTACCTCGCGCTCCTGGGCTGGGGCGACGCCGACGACGAGACGATCATCTCCCGCGAGGAGCTCGAGGAGCGCTTCGACGTCGGCAACGTCACGAAGGCGCCCGCCCGCTTCGACGAGCAGAAGCTGCGCTGGCTCAACGGCAAGTACCTGCGCGCGCTCTCCGTCGACGAGCTCACGGCGCGCCTCGAGGAGCACACGGGCCGCACCGGCCTGCGCGGCGCCGTGGAGATCTCCCAGGAGAAGATCTCCACCTTCCACGACTTCTGGCCGCTCGCCGGATTCATCTTCGACGGGCCCAAGCAGGACGACGCGAAGGCGCGCGACCAGTGGTTGGGCGACGAGGGTCGTCGCACGCTCGCCGCGGCCCGCGAGTCGCTCGCCGCGCTCGACCCGTTCAGCCTCGAGACGGTCGAGGCTGCGCTCCGTGAGCTGCCCGCCTCCCTCGAGGTGAAGCCGAAGCAGGTCTTCCAGCCCGTGCGCGTCGCGCTGGCGGGAACGACCGTGTCTCCGGGGATTTTCGAATCTGCCGCCCTGTTGGGCAAGGATGAGACCCTCAAGCGAATCGATGCGGCGATTGGTGCCCTCAGCACCTGAAACCGGGAGTGGGTTCGCGCCCATAGACAGTCGTCCTCAACTCCGGGGACAGATGTCCGATAACCAAGTCAAGTCTTCTACTGCCCGAATGACGCATGACCCAGGCCCAAGCTGTGAACCAAACTCCCGCTGATCCGCGCCCCGCGTCGGATATCGCTGCGTCTCAGAACGAGGGGCACGGCCGCCGGCTGACCGCCGCGTTCGAAGCTCTCGAGGCGTTTCCCGCCCTCGCTGAGTCGCGCAACCGACTCCTCCGCGTCGTCGCCGAGGAGCCGCTCTCCGTCGGCGCCGTCGTCGCCGCCGTCGAGTCCGACGTCGCGCTGGTGATCAGCGTGATGCGCCTCGCCAACCAGATCGACGGCCGCTCGCGTGGCCGGGTCGATTCGGTGGTCGCGGCCGTCGAGCTCCTGAGCCCGGACGCCGTCCAGGCCCTGGCGACGCAGACGCGCACCTTCGACTTCTTCGAGCGCTCCGTCGTGTGGGAGGGCGCTCCCGAGCGCTTCCGCCTCCACGGTGTGGCGACCCAGCGCGCCGCCGAGCGCATCGCGATCGAGGTCGGCTACGAGCAGCGCGATCGCCTCATGATCACGGCGCTCCTGCACGACATCGGCAAGCTCGTCCTGATGCACGCCTACCCGGGGTACCCGGCGCAGGTGCATGCCGGCGCCCGCACGCCGGAGGAGCGCGTCCAGAAGGAACGTCGCGAACTCGGCGTCGACCATGCCCTCGTCGGTGGCGTCCTCGCCCGTCGCTGGGGTCTGCCGAAGCAGGTCGCCTCGATCATCGAGCGCCACCACTCACCGGACGCCGACGAGGAAGCTGCCTTCGTGCGCCTCGCCGACATGCTCGCGCACTACTCCAGTGGCGCCGGGGTCAACCCGAACGAGCTCCTCAAGACGGCGCGCGCCGTGGGCATCGGCCCGAGCGAGCTGCGCGGCGTCCTGTACGACCTTCCGTACCCGATCCAGAGCAAGCCGCGTCAGGTCGACCCGTGCCCGCTCTCCGGCCGTGAGGTCGACGTGCTCAAGCGCCTCGCCGCCGGCAACGTGTACAAGCAGATCGCCCACGAGCTCGGCCTGTCGACCTCCACGGTCCGCACGCACCTCCACAACATCTACGGCAAGCTCGGCGCCGTCGACCGCGCTCAGGCGGTCCTCATCGCCACCGAGCGCGGCTGGCTGTAAGCCACCTGCTCCCTCCGGTCTTCCGCCCGGCCGGCGGCGCGCTCGCGCCGCCGCCGTTCTCCGGCGCGAGCGCGCTTGCGTGCAGGGGCTGCGAAGGCCGTCGTTTCGTTACCGTGTGTCGCCGTGCACCGTCCCATGCATAAGCATCGCGCGCTCCTCATCGGGGCCGCGGTGGTCGCGCTGAGCGGTTCCTTCACGGCCTGCGGCGCCGACGGTCCCTCCAAGGAGGAGATCGCGGCGCAGATCGACGCGAACCCCAACGCGGGTGCCGGCGATCCGTTCGGCGTGTCGGAGGTCAAGACGCTCCAGCAGCAGGCCGACGACGACGCGAAGGCCGCGGCGCTGGCGAAGAAGCGCCGCGCCGACCTCGCGAAGCTCGACAAGTCGCAGAAGGAGGAGACCGACCGGATCCTCAACGGCGAAGGAGCACCGGGCGGCACGCTCGAGGACTCCTCGGTGCCGCTCGGCACCGCCGACCGGGCGACCGCCCAGTTCCGCGCGAAGCTCGCGGGCGTCTGCGACGGCACCCAGCAGCGTCTCGGCAAGGTGACCCTGGAGACCGAGAAGGCCGCGAACTCCAAGAACCTGCGTCGCATCCTGGAATCGGCCCAGGACTACACCGACGTCCTCAACGACTTCCAGGACGCGCTCCTCACGATCTCGCCGCCGCCGGGGCTCGCCGACGAGTACGCCGACTGGCGCGACACGATCGACACCCTCTCCTCGACGATCCGACTTCAGCTCGTCTCCCAGGGCGACCGTCGGGAGGCCGACCGCCTCCAGAAGAAGGCGGCCAAGCTGACCGCGCGCTTCCTCGATCGCAGCGCGCGCCTCGGGATCACCTGCATCTCGATCCTGGGCTAGGCGCCCGGGAGATCCCTCCATCGGGCCGAGTTGGCCGGGGCAGGCGCTGGGCGTCCCGCGCGCCCGTTAGCCTGCTCTGCGTGCTGCTCGTCTCCGACAAATCCGCCGTCGCCGTCCGAGCCCTGGTCGGGCTCGCCCGTGCCGGCGGGGAGCGCGAGGCCATCGCGATCGCCGAGGTCGCGCGCCGCTCCGAGCTCTCCCTCACCCAGCTCGAGCAGCTGTTCGTGCAGCTCAAGCGGGCCGGCATCCTGCGCTCCCAGCGGGGCGTCGGAGGCGGCTACCTCCTCACGCGCACGATCGGCGAGATCTCCCTGCTGCACGTCGTCGAAGCCGTCGACGGCCAGGTCGGGACCGACACCGATCCCCTCTTCAACGGACCGAAGGACGCCCTCCGTGGCGCCCTCTCCCGCCGCACGCTGGAGGAGGTCGTCCGCGAGGACGAGGCCGCCGGCACCCCGATGTACTGGATCTAGTCGCGGGCCCAGCCCCGTCGGCGGGCGATCGTGCTCGCTGCGCGTTTGATGGTCGCAGGGTGAAAACCCACCGAACAGGGCCAGGTTTGCCCAGTTGGTCCGGCGTGACCACTAATGTGGGCCGTGTGAGCTTGCGTGCCGTCTCGTCCGTGGTCGACCTCGTCGGTCGCACCCCGGTGGTGGAGCTTTCGCAGATCGCCCCGGAGGGGACGCGGATCTTCGGCAAGCTCGAGGTGTTCAACCCCGGTGGCTCCGTCAAGGACCGGATCGGCGTCGCGATGATCGAGGCCGCCGAGAAGGAAGGCCGGATCACCCCGGGCAAATCGACGATCGTCGAGGCGACCTCGGGCAACACGGGCATCGCGCTCGCGTTCGCCTGTGCCGCCAAGGGCTACGAGCTCGTGCTGACCCTGCCGCAGGGCATGAGCCGCGAGCGCGAGGTGCTGCTGCGCCTCTACGGCGTGCGCGTCGAGGTGATCGAGTCGATGGGCGGCATGAACGAAGCCGTCGCCGCCGCGCGTCGCATGGCCACGAGCGACGACGTCTTCCTGCCCGACCAGTTCTCGAACCCCGCCAACCCGGCCGCCCATGAGGCGACGACGGGCCCCGAGCTCTTCGAGCAGCTCGACGAGAAGATCGACGTGCTGGTGTGCGGCGTCGGCACCGGCGGCACCATCACCGGCACGAGCCGCTTCCTCAAGCCGCGCCTCCCGGATCTCCAGGTGATCGCCGTCGAGCCCGCCTCGTCGCCCGTGCTCAGCGGCGGCAAGCCCGGCCCGCACCGCATCCAGGGCATCGGCGCCGGCTTCGTCCCGCCCGTCCTGCAGCGCGACCTCATCGACGAGATCCTCTCCATTACCGACGACGACGCCATCGACACCGCGTGGGCCGTCGCCCGACAGTGCGGCGTCCTCGCCGGCCTCTCCTGCGGTGCCGCGATCGCCGGCGCGATCCAGATCGCCCGTCGCCCCGAGTCGCGTGGGAAGCGCATCGCGGTCGTGCTGCCGGACTCCGGCGAGCGCTACTCCTCGACGCCGTTCTTCGTGCCGCCCGCGCGGCGCGCCTCCTAGCCGCTCGCGGGCGTCAGGCGCCGATGGCGTCGGCGTCGCCGAGGCACCAGGCGAGCATCGAGGGCCAGGGGCCGTAGCCGTCGGCGGGCTCCAGGTGGCCGTGGTCGCCGACGTGGTCGACCGGGATGCCGAGCGCATCCCCAACACCGCCGGCCGCGCCGCCCTGGGGCCAGTACGGGTCGTTGCCGGAGACGACGAGGCGCGTCTCGCGCGCCGCCAGCTCCGGCCGCACCCGTTCGAAGTCGAGATCGTGGAAGCGGGTCGCCGGAATGCCCTCCGGCAGCCGCGGCGGGGCGACGAGGGCCACGCGATCGGCGACCGGATGTGGCCCGCCTCTCCCGAACTCCTGCGTGTGCTGCAGCCACAGTCGAGCGCCGAGCGAGTGCGCGACGACGACGAGTTCGCCCGACGCGTCGCCAGCCTCGTCGAGCGGCGCCGCCGCGCCGCCGAGCACGTCGAGCCGCGCGCGCATCGCGGCCATCCACGCATCGAGCTCGGGCGCGGCGGGGGAGGGGAGCTTGCGGATCCGGGCGACGTGTCCGCGCTGCCGCAGCTCCGTCGACAGCCAGACGAGCCAGTGGTCGGCGCCGACGCCGCCGAACCCATGGAGGAGCAGGTAGCGGGCCATCGTGCGCACACGATACGGGCGCCAGTTGACGGCGTGTCCAGCGGCGACGCGCCGGTGGCGGCCGTCCCGTCCACCTCCTGCGCATGGGTCGGTACGCTCCGTTGCTCCGTGATGCAGAGCGTCGTAGAGCACGAGGTTGCGCCGGCGCCGCAGCCGCGCGCGCCACAACCGCGCCCGCCGGCCCGCTCGCGGGTCCGTCACCACGGGCCCACGGTCGTGCTCGTCACGATCCTGCTCGTCCTCATCGGGGTCGTGCTCTTCTTCAAGCCCTACCGCGTCACGTCCGGATCGATGGCGCCCACGGCCATGGTCGGCCAGCGCGTCCTGGCCGACCACGTCAGCGACGGCAAGTGGACCCCGAAGGTGGGCCAGGTGATCGTGTTCAAGGCACCGGCCGGGGCCGAGGAGTTCGCCGACCGCATCTGCGGCGTCGACCGCCCGAGCGGCACGGCCTGCGTCGACGCGATCCCCGGCCGCACCGAGACGAGCTTCGTGAAGCGCGTGGTCGGCGTCGCGGGCGACCACCTCCGCGTGGTGCATGGGCACGTGATCCGCAACGGGGAGGCGGTCGACGAGGGCTACGCCCGCTCCTGCGAGGACGAGATCTGCAACCTCTCCGAGTTCACCGTCCCGGCGGGCACCTTCTACGTGATGGGCGACAACCGCGGCGATTCGAGCGACTCGCGGTTCTGGGGCCCGGTGCCCCGCGAGCAGATCATCGGCCGCGTGTTCGGCAGCTACTGGCCGCTCAGCCGCCTCGGCAGGCTCTGACCGCTACGCAACGAACCTGGGTGCGATGACCGCGCCCGAGCCCGCCGCCACCTTCACCCGCAAAGAGCCGCGCCGGCGCTTTCTCCGTCTGCTGATCGTGCCGGTCCTGCTGCTCGCCGTCGGATTCGCGGTCCTGCGCGTCGGCTTCAAGGCCTACAAGCTCCCGGCGCCGTCGATGCAGCCCACGCTCGAGGTGGGCGACCGGATCCTGATGAAGAAGGGCGGCTACGACCCGGAGGTCGGCGACATCGTGATCCTGCACGCGCCCGCGAGCGTCGACGACTTCTCCGATCCCGCCGAGGGATGCAAGGGCGGCAAGCCCGCGCGGCGCCGCGCGTGCGAGGTACCCGACGACGGCCCTCGCGCCGAGGCGGCGTACGTGCAGCGCATCGTCGCCGGGCCGGGCGACCTGCTCAAGCTGAGGGATGGCCGCGTGACGGTGAACGGCGTGCCCGAGCGGGTGACGGGGCTGCCGGCCTGCCAGAACGACTGCACCTTCCAGGGCTTCGAGGTGCCGGCGGGCCACTGGTTCACGCTCGGCGACAACCGCGGCAACAGCTCCGACGGCCGGTATTGGGGACCCCTGAACCGGGCCGCGATCGATGGCCCCGTCGTCGCGCGCTACTGGCCGCTGGAGCGACTCGGCGGCGTCTGATTCGCCACGCACGGCCATGTGGGCCGAACCGGCGCGCTCGGCGCGCAGCGACCACGGCTCCGGCCGCGAAGACACCACGCAAACCCCCTGAACACCAGGGGATTTGACACCCCGCGGCAGTGTGACCACCGCTCCGCGAGGGATGCCCGATTCCCGCTAGCGTGCCCTCCATGGCTCTTGGACTGGTTCGGCGGATCGCCGTGGAGGTGCGCCGCGATCTCGAGGCGGCCGAGCTCCGCGATCCCGCCGCCCGTGACGCGAGCCGCGTGCTCATCCTCTTCACGTGGCCCGGCGTCCACGCCCTGCTGATGCACCGCGTCGCGCACGCGTTGCGCGGAGCCGGCGTGCCCGCACTCCCGCACCTGATCGCGCACTTCGCGCGGCGGCGTACCGGCATCGAGATCCATCCGTCGGCCGTCATCGGGCGGGGGCTCCTGATCGACCACGGCAGCGGCGTCGTGATCGGCGAGACGGCCGAGATCGGCGATGACGTCACGCTCTACCAAGGCGTCACGCTCGGCGGCACGGGCTTCTCCCAGGGCAAGCGCCACCCGACGGTCGGCAACGGCGTCGTGATCGGGAGTGGAGCCAAGCTGCTCGGCCCGATCACTGTCGGCGACGGTGCGAAGATCGGCGCCAACAGCGTGGTGATCCACAACGTGCCCGCGCGCTCGACCGTCGTCGGCAACCCGGGCCATCCCGTGCGGGTCGAAGGGAAGCGGCCGACCGGCCCCGATGCGGACTGGGCCCACCTGCCCGACCCGGTTGCCGACGCCATGGACGCACTCTCGGCTCGCATCGCCGAGCTCGAGCGACAGATCGAGCGCCTCGGTGGCACGCCTGCGCCGGGCGACGAGCCCGGCGGGGAGGCGCGCGCCTCGCTGCGCGCCCGCGGGAGCGGCCCCAGCCCGGCTGGTGGCTGACCCTCCTTCACTCGAT
>JAURVW010000536.1 GCA_030655275.1 Solirubrobacteraceae bacterium | reverse complement strand
GGAGCAGTCGTTCGTGATGCGGCCACCGACGTCGCTGAGGAAGGTGCGCACCTCGGCGTCCGGCGTGAGCCAGCGGGAGTAGAGGTCGAGGCGGGCCCCGGAGAAGCCGGCGTCGAACTTGATCACGCCGGCGGTGCGGGTGACGGTGGCGTCGAAGGTCTTCTCGTCGAAGCTCGCGACCTTGCCGAAGGTGCAGTCGCTCGCCAGGCCCTTCGCCGTGACCTTGAAGTTGTTGACGTCGGTGAAGGTGCCCTTCGCGCTGGCGTCGAGGTAGCCGGAGGTGCACTGCAGGCGCACGGTGCCCGCGACCGTGAAGCCGCCCGCGCCCCATTCGACGGAGCCCGAGAGCAGCTGGGTCTTCGGGGCGACGTTCACGGCCCCGACGATCGAGCCCTTGAGGCCGTAGGTGCGGTTCGGGGAGAAGATGCTCTTGCCCGACACGCTGCCGGTCACGTTGATGAGGCCACCGTTCCACGGCAGGCCGGTGAGCGAGACGCTGAAGTTGTAGCCGGTGGTCCAGTAGATGCGGCCGTCGAGGGAGGCGTAGCCGGCGGAGGCCTTGACCGAGAGGCCCTGAAGGTCGAGGCCGAGCTTGAAGCTCCACGGCTGGTTGGTCGGCGCGGCGGGGACGGCACCGGCCGGGATGTCGAGGTCCTCCGAGAGCGACTGGTCGAGTTGCTTGGCCGTCGCGGTCGACTTCGTGGAGACGAGGTCGCCGGTGAGCGAGGTGACGCCCGTGTCCGACAGGCCCACCTTCAGCGGCGCGGTGGTGCTCGGGGTGAGCGTGTTCTTCGTGAGGGAGGTCGGGGCGACGTAGGTGCCGCCGGAGAGGACGACGCCCGTCTCGGTGGCCTTCGCGGTGACGCCGGTGCCCGTGAGCTCGCCCACGAGGACGGTCGCGTTCTTCATCGTCACGGAGCCGTCGGCGTTGGTCCTGACGGTCGTCGGCTTGATCGAGAACGCGTTGCTGATCTTCAGCTCCGTGTTCGTCCGAGCCTTCGTGAGCGCGGCGAAGGGCGACCACGCGGCCGCCTGGGCCGAGGTGGTGCCGGCGCTCAGGAACGCGGTCGTGGTGATGGCAGCGAGGGCTGCACGGGACGGGGTGGGACGCATGGTGCTGGTTTCTTCCGTGATTCCAGTTGGGACGTTAGAGCGAAGGTACGACTTTGTGGTGCATCGGTCTAGGGCGGGCCATTCAACGTTCGTCCACGCTCGTCGCCTCCGTTCAAGTGGCCGTTCTGGACGCTCAGGCCCGGGCGGGGTCGGCGCCGTCCCGTGCTTCCCGTCACACGGGCGTTTAGGGGCTGGACGCCCGCCGGGCCGCCTCTGGACACGGCTGCGAACGCGCCTGCGCACGCCGGGGGGCGGCCCCGTAGGCTTCGCGTATGGCGTGGCTTCTCACTGGCGGGGCGGGCTACATCGGCTCGCACATCATTCGCGCGTTCCACGCGGCGTCGATCGACGTCGTCGTGCTCGACAACCTCTCCACGGGGTTCCGCGAGTTCGTGCCGGACGGCGTTCCGTTCGTGCAGGGCTCCGTCGTCGACAAGGACATCGTCGAGGGCGTGTTCCGCGATCACGAGATCTCGGGCGTCGTGCACCTCGCGGGCTGGAAGTACGCCGGCGTCTCCGTGCAGGAGCCGACGATGTTCTACCGCGACAACATCTACGGCATGGGCGTCCTGCTCGACGCGATGCGCGCGGCGCAGGTGTCGAACATGGTCTTCTCGTCGTCCTGCGCGACCTACGGTACGCCGAAGGAGGAGATCGTCACGGAGGCGACCGAGACCGGCCCCGAGTCGCCCTATGGCGAGAGCAAGCTCGTGAGCGAGTGGCTGCTGCGCCGCGTCGCCAACATCTGGCCCGAGCTGCGCCAGACCTCGCTGCGGTACTTCAACGTCGTCGGGTCCGGGCCCGAGGAGCTCGCCGACCACTCGCCGTACAACCTCTTCCCGCTGATCTTCCGCGCGCTCGACAAGGGCGAGTCCCCGAAGATCTTCGGCGACGACTACCCCACGCGCGACGGCACCTGCATCCGCGACTACATCCACGTCGTCGACCTGGCCGAGGCGCACGTCGTCGCCGCGCAGGCGATCGAGGCGGGCCGCGACGTCGCACCGATCTACAACGTCGGCCGCGGCGAGGGTTCGACGGTGCGCGAGATCATGAGCGCCGTGCAGACCGGCACGGGCGTCGGCTTCGAGCCGGTCGTCGAGCCGCGCCGCGCGGGCGACCCGGCCCGCATCGTGGCCTCCGCCGACCTGATCGACCAGGACCTCGGCTGGGTCGCGTCGCGCGATCTCGACGACATGGTCACGAGCGCGTGGACGAGCTGGCAGCACCACATCGCAGCCGGAGGCGACAGCCGCCTGACGCAGGCGTGACCCGCCGCGGCCGCAAACTCGGCGGCCTCATCCGCCCCGCCGTGCGCCCTCGCGTGGTGGTGCGGGCGGCGTTTACGTACGCGGCGCTCTCCCGTCTCGCACGAGGCCGGGAGCGACGCGGGCCGCTCGAGGTGCCGGCCTGGGCCCAGGGCGCTGAGGGCGCTGAGTCGCTGGCCGGCGAGTCGCGGCCGCGGATCTCGGTCGTCGTCCCGGCCCGCGACGAGTTCGAGCGCATCGCGGGCGTCCTCGCGCCGCTGCTGGGCCCGGCAGGCGGGCGGGGCGCCGAGGACCGACCGATCGCGCCGGGGGTCGTCGAGGTGATCGTCGTCGACGACCGTTCTGCCGATGGCACGGCCGATCTCGCCCGCGCGCACGGCGCCCGCGTGATCGAGGGCAGCGAGCTGCCCACGGGCTGGCTCGGGAAGTCGTGGGCGCTGCAGCAGGGCCTGGTGGCCGCGACGGGCGACATCGTCGTGTTCCTGGATGCCGACGTCCAGCCCGACCCTCGCCTTCCGGCGGCCGTCGCGGCGCTGCTGGAGGACGGTGCCAATCTCGCTTCGGCGCAGCTCGCGTTCGAGATCCCGGACGACGCCCAGCGCATCCTGCATCCGGCCCTCCTGGCCACGCTCATCTACCGGATCGGACCGCTCGACTCGACGCAGCGGATCCCCGCTTCGGTCGCCGGGATCAACGGCCAGTGCTTCGCGGCGCGCCGCAACGAGCTCATCGGGGCCGGCGGTTTCGGGCTGATCTCGGCGATCCCGACCGACGACATCGCCCTGGCGCGTGCGCTCTCCGGCGCCGGCTGGCGGATCGCCGTGGCCGACGGGTCGTCGCTCGGCTCCGTGCGGATGTACGAGTCGGCGGCGGAGGCGATGCGCGAATGGGCCGGCCGATCACTCGCGTTGCCCGGTGCGTCGCCGAGGGCCCGCCAGCTCTTCGACCTGGGTGTGGTGTGGACGGTG
This sequence comes from Solirubrobacteraceae bacterium, assembly GCA_030655275.1. Taxonomy (GTDB): domain Bacteria; phylum Actinomycetota; class Thermoleophilia; order Solirubrobacterales; family Solirubrobacteraceae; genus JAGIBJ01. Next base: position 1,638 of record JAURVW010000536.1, on the reverse strand, counting down.
CAGGGCCTGCCGGGGCTGCGCGTCTGGCGGGGCCTGATCCGCGGACTGCTGCGCGGCTCGATCCGCGACGGGTTCGCCGTCCTGCGGCCCTTCGACGTGGCGATGCTGGCCATCCGCTGGTCGCTGCAGCTCGGGCTCGCGCAGGTGTATCGCAGGGAGCTGTCGGTCACGGTCGGCGACGAGGATTCAGCCGTCGAGGGCGAGGGAACGTCGGGCCTCGAGGGTGGTGTGGTCAGCGTGAGCACGGTCGACCGTCTTGCGCTGCTGGCGCCGTTCGTGGATCCGATCGCTGCGGTGGCGCTCACGCGCGGGACGTTGGCGCCGGTGCGCCGCTGGCGGGGTCGCGAGATCTAAGGGCGCGGGGCGCTTGGGCGCTTGGGCGCTGGGCGTAGATGGGCTGGGGCCTTGGTGTGCTTGTGCTGGCGTTTGGGGACGGCCCTTCGTCAGGGGGGGAGAAACGGGCCTTTGCACGGCTGATGCGGGGTGCCCCCAGGCGCTTTCGCTCGTCCCCGGCGAGGGCGCGGGGGCTGGAGCTGGTTGGTTGCCCTGGCGGTGCTGCGGAGCCGGCGGGCCTTCGTGGGGCGGAGCCGGCGGGCCTTCGTGGGGCGGCGATGGGAGGGCCGCTCGTGGGGTGACCCTTGCTGAGAACGGGTGTATGACGGTGTAGGACGGCGTATTACAGGGCTTCTCGGGAAGAGACCCGGCTGGGCCTTGCGGTGAGACCGGCGCGGCGGGTCGGCGGTCGGCTCAGGCGCTGCGGCGGTCTCCGCTGCGCACGAGGAAGAGGAGTCCGATGAGGGTCATGAGGGCGCCGGACCAGCCGACCTGGACGAGGGGCGTCGCTGCGGCCTGGGCGAACGGGAAGGCGAACACCGCGGCTCGGGCGGCGAGGCCGGCCCGCTTTGCTGCGATGCCGGCGAGGAAGAGCGCGAGGAGCGGCAGGCCGGCGTAGGGCACGAGGGCGATCGCGCCGCCGCAGAAGGTCATCACCGACTTGCCGCCGCGCGCCGGTCGGGGCAGGGGGAAGGCGTGGCCGAGCATGGCTGCGGCGACGCAGACCCACGGCAGCCAGGCGTCGAGACGGGCGGCTTCGGGCCGCTCCCAGGGCGCGAAGCCGAGGATCGCCCACCCGAGGATCGCCGCCAGGACGCCCTTGAGCCCGTCGATCACGAACGCGGGCCAGGCTCGCCGCCAGCCGAGCTGCTCGAGGGCATTCCAGGCTCCGGGGTTGCCGTCGCCCGTCGATCGGAGGTCGACGCCGTGGCGCCCTGCGACGATGAGTGCGCCGGGCACCGTGCCCAGCCCGTACGACACGACGATGGCCGCAACGACCCAGAGCTCAGAAACGGGCGCCGACATCCTTCTCCCGGCATCGTTCCACCTCCTGCGATACCCCGCGGGCGCCCCCGCCCGAGAGGCGCTCTCGCGGATGGGTCTCGACCGCCCCGCGCTCCTCGCCACGCCCGGCCTGCGCTTCTTCCGCCTCCTCGGCACCGGGGACGGCGACCGCATGACGCTCTCCGCCGACCTGCGCCGCTGGGCCCTCCTCGCCTTCTGGGACCGCGAGGCCGACCTCGACACGTTCCTCGCGTCGTCGGAGATCCCCGCCCGCTGGGACGCCCTCGGCGCCGAGCGCTA
>JAURVW010000533.1 GCA_030655275.1 Solirubrobacteraceae bacterium | reverse complement strand
GGACCCGTCGTGCGCGGTTTGTGGGTGGTCGGCGCGGCCGTCGGCGTGGCGGCGATCTCGGTGCCGGCGCTGGCCTCCGTGCCGGTGCTCGCGCTCGTGCGCTGGAAGCGGCCCCGGCTGCTGCCGCTGGTCGCCGCGGGCGGGCTGCTCGCGACGGCGGTCATCACTGCCGTCGCTCAAGAGCCGTTCGCAGGCGACGCCGGCGGCGCCTTCAGCCCGCAGGCGCAGATCATCGCGGCGATCGCGCTCGGCGCCGTGCTGATGTCGCGGGTGCCGGAGCGGCGAAGGATCTCGGCGGAGGCGGCAGTGGCAGCAGAGGCAGCCGGAGCGACGAACGTGATTGCGGAGGCCGGGGCGGCGAAGACGACCGCGGCGTCTCGGGCGGCGGCTGCTCCGAAGACACCCGAGGTGACGGTTACGGCTGACGCGACGAAGACGGTTGCGACGAAGTCGACTGACGTGCCCAAGGCGGCCGAAACGACGGTCGCGACCAAGGCGACGGCGTCGTCCGAGGCGGCCCAATCGACTGCCCCGGAGACGGCCGAAGCGCAGCGACGTCTGGCGGCCAAACAGGCTGATGCCGAGCGGCTGGCAGCGGCGCGTGCCGAGGCCGAGCGCATCGCCGAGGCGGCGCGCCGGACGGCGGAGCGACAGGCCCTGCTGAAGCGCAAGGAGGCGCTCGAGCGCGAGGCGGAAGCCGAGCGCAAGGTCCTCGCCGAGCAGCAGGCGGAGGCCGACCGGAACGCCGCGGCGCAGCGTCGGGCGGAAGCCGAGGAGCAGGCGACGGCCGACCTCAAAGCCGCGGCCGAGCAGCGAGCGGCGTCGGTGCAGCGGCGTGCGGCCGAGCAGAAAGCGACGGCCGAGCACGAGGCGACCCATCCGAAGGACCCCGCGAACTGGCAGGCGCCGGTGCAGAAAGGCATCTCCGAGCGAGATGAGCCGGGCGTCGTGACCGGGTCCCACATCCTCAAGGACTCCAAGACGGCCGCGGGGTCGGACCCCGACTCCGACCCCGAGTCGCAGCCCGAGCGCGGTGGGCTGCGCGGGAGGCTCGGGCGGATTCGTCCGGCCATGGAACAGGGGATGGATCGTTTCCTCGATCTGCTGCTCGGGAAGGGGCCCGGTGCCCGCTGATCCCGCTCAGCCCGTCGAGCCGACGGGCCCGACGGCGCCGCAGCCCGCATCGAACTGGACCACGCGCGAGGCGCGGCCCGCGGAGCTGGCAATCCTCGCGCACCCGGATCAGCGTTCGACCTGGGCGCCGGCGCTGCTCGCACGCCTGCGGCAACCGCTGGATCGGCGCGCGGCTCAATCGCGCCTCGACATCCTCGCCGTGCAGCACTCGATCATCGGCGCGCGCCTTTCCGGTGGTCGCTGGACCGTGCATCCGGCGCCGCCCATCAGCGACTTCGACGGCAATCTCGCGGCCCTCTGCGGCCGCTTCGATCTCGAACGCGCGGCGCCGCTGCGAGTCGCCCTCTCCGCGGACGGGCTGGAGTTCGCCCTCGTCTCTCACCACGCAGCGCTCGACGGACGCGCGCTCGTAACCATCGCCCGCGCCCTGCTCGGGGCTGACGCCGCCGTTGGTCGGGTGGTGCGCGTCGACGACCCGGCCAGCGCCGAGGAGGCGGCAAGCGCTGGCGCACCAGCCAGCGCTGGCGCACCGGCCAGCGCTGGCGCACCGGCCAGCGCCGAGCGGGTCACCGACCGTCGCGTCGCCGCAGACCCAGCGGTCGAAGGCTCGGCCAGCCGAGATGAAGCCGACCATGGCTCCGGCGCCCGGAGAGCGGTGCTCCGCCGCCTCGTCCAGCCCGCGGACCGCGTCGCACCGTCTGTCGGTCTTGCGCAGGGGGCCGGAGACGCCTTTTCTGCCAGCGAGGTCGCCGAGGGGAGTCGGCTGCGGGTCGCAGCTGTCGCGGCGGCGGCAGTGGCCGCGGTCGGCGAGTGGAACGCGTCGCGCGATGCGCCGTGGCGACGAATCGGGCTCACGATCCCCGTCGGCGGACCAGACGTGATCGGCAACGTCTCGACCCACCGCCGCGTCGACTTGACCCTCGGCGCCGATGTCGAGGCCGCGGTCTCAGCTGCTCTCGGCACCGCCGCGCCACCCGACGCTGGCAACCCGCTCGTCGCGCGGCTGCTCGCACCGGTCGTCGACCGCTTCTCCGACTCGCTGCTCGTCTCCAACCTCGGCCGGATCTCGCTACCCGGCGCCGAATCCGTCGACTTCTACCCGCAGGCGCGCGGACGATCAGCCATCGCCATCGGCGCAGCGACCGTCGACGGCGGCGCGCGCCGTCTCACGCTCCGCGCCCGCGACCTCGCCGACGACGACGCCCGCCAGCTCCTCGACCTCGTCGCTGATCACCTCTCGCGGGGCAGGTTCGAGGATCGGTAACTAGAAGACGTAGAAATCCTCAACGTGCCGTTGCGCCCGACTGGGCTCGGGGAGGAAGGTCGAGGATCGGTACCCGAACGACGTAGGGATCCTCGACGTGCCCTGGCGGACCCGGCGGGATGCGGAGTCAGTGGCGGGCGGCGGCCCGATCGGCCTTCTTCGCGCGGCGCGCTTCTGCCTTCTCGGCCTTCTTCGCGCGGCGAGCGGCCGCGGCGCGGGCCGGGGTGACGGGGCCGATCACCGTCTTGAGGTCGACGCCGTAGAGCCACTGGTCGAGCGACTCCGGCTCACACGGCCAGCTCGCGCAGGTCGCCGGCGTGGCGAGCTGCTGGATCGGGAGCCAGAGGGTGCGGGAGGTGTCGTCGATGACGCCCTTGCGCGGACCGATTGCGCGCACCGTGCGGTCGGCAAGGCGGTCGAGCCCCAGATCGATCGGGGCCAAGGCGACGTGCGAGGTCGCGGCGGCATCGACCGGGGCGACGGGCAGCAGATAGCCCGACATCGTCGCCAGCACCATCGCGCCGGTGCCGCGGTCCTCGAGCAGGCTGCGGCCGATGCCGAGCGGCGCGGCCTCCGCGATGCGCTCGTCGGGCGGGCAGGCGGTGCCCCAACCACGGCCCGACCAGGCTGCGTCGACAGCGCAGCCCGCGCGACGGGTGAGCACCGAGGTTGCACCCGACCCTCGTGCATAGATCGCGAGCGGACCGGCCTGCAGCGTGCCGACCTGCGACTGGGCGACCCACAGGTTGCCGCGTTCGTCATAGGCGGCGGTCTCGAAGCCGAACGGGGTGCCATCGCCGGAGGTGTCGCCGCTGAGGACCGGGAGGGAAGTCGGCACGATCGTGCCGCGGCGCGCGTCGTACCGGAACTCCTGGATCGCGAACGGCGAGAGCGACTGGCGTGGGGTGCCCTCGTTCGCGACGGCGTCGAAGATCACGACGAAGCGTTCGTCACCGGTGCGGCCGAGCGGGTCGGCATCGAGCTCGCGCGGGTGGACCGTGAGCGTGGCCCCGGTCGGCAGCGTGATCTTGGGGTAGGCATAGGTCGCGAGCGGCCGGCCCGCGGTGTCGAGCACGGAGATGCGGCCGCTCGGGCGGGAGCCGTCGCCGGTGGCGTACTGCGTGACGGCGAGATGGCCGGAGCGCGGCAGCTGCGCGAACTCGGCCGGCATCTGGCAGTCGCCGACCGAATGGCCCGCAGCGTTCGGACGCGACGTGCAGACGCTTTCGGCGCTCGACTTGGCGATGTCGAGGGCGTTCACGTTCCGCGCGGCATCGGGCTTCCAGGTGCCGGTCGAAGCGCGAGAGAGGAAGCCGAGCGTGGGATAGGTGCCGCCGGTCGCGGTGTCCCAGCCCCAGTACGGCATCGCGCTGGTGAAGGCGATGCGC
>JAURVW010000523.1 GCA_030655275.1 Solirubrobacteraceae bacterium | reverse complement strand
ATTGTTCTATCACTTTTTCGCGCATTTTTCTATCTCTTCCCAATCCTTCGTGAATTTCTTTATTCCTGCATCTGTCAAAGGATGATTAAACATCTGTTCAAGAATCTTAAAAGGAACTGTTGCAACATGTGCTCCAGCAATGGCAGCCTCTGTTACATGTTGTGGAGTTCTGATACTCGCTACTATTACTTCTGATTTAAGATGGTAATGATTAAAAATCTTTATGATATCCTCCACAACCTGCATGCCGTCAACACCTGTATCATCTAACCTTCCAACAAAAAGACTTACATAAGTCGCGCCAGCCATGGCAGCCAGCAACGCTTGGTTAACTGAGAAAACCAGCGTCATGTTTGTTTTTATATTATGGTAATTTTTTAATATTGTGACCGCCTTTATCCCCTCGGGCGTCATAGGTATTTTTACTACAATGTTTCTTCCCCAGCCAGCGATCTCACCTGCTTCTTTAATAAGCCCGTCTGCTTCTTTACTGCTACCTTCAACACTGACTGGCTTATTAATTTCTGTTATTTCCCAAATAAGCTGTTTAATATCTTTTTTTTCCCTGGCAATCAGTGATGGATTTGTTGTCACACCATCAATAATACCCCATTCGTTCGCTTCCCTGATCTCATCGATATTAGCACTATCAATAAAAATTTTCATTATATCTTACCCCCTCATATCTTTCTGGAGTTCCTATATCTATTAATTTACCTTCTGTTAAATAACCATAGCCGTTAACGACATTTGGGAACACATCATACTCGAGGGAGAAGCAGTTTCGTCCAGGCATGTAATAAAAAATATCTTTTCGCATAAGGTATATACCGGCATTCACTAAAGATTCACTATTGTTCGAGACTTTTTCCTTGAACTCTGTTATCCTATTCGAGCCGTTCATAATCACATTACCAAAATCCCGGGTATTATCTGAACGCACCAAGACCATTGATAAAAGAGCCTTTTTATCCATATGGAACTTAAAAAAGTCCCTGAAATTTATACCGCATATCGAATCGCCATTCATAACCATGAAAGGATCGCTTCTGATTAATGGTCCTGCCTTTTTTAAAGCTCCGCCTGTACCCAGGGGTTCATCCTCATCTGAGAACCGGATATTGATACTGCCTTTGTTATAAAAATGAGACTTAATCTGCTCTTTCAGATAGCCTACACTTAAAATAATGTTTTTTAAACCTTGCGACTGAAGATTCTCTATAACAACATCAAGAAATGTTTTTTCCCCTATCTCGGCAAGTACTTTCGGTCTGTCGGAAACAACAGATCTCAGCCTTTTGCCCAACCCTCCGCACAGGATAATAACATCAATTTCTGATTCAGTCAT
>JAURVW010000519.1 GCA_030655275.1 Solirubrobacteraceae bacterium | reverse complement strand
GTATCATTCAAATCCGTATGTGATTTTGCTGCAGAAAAAACTGACTCTTGGCAGCAGTATGCTGCATTCGTCGCAGCTCAGTTCTCGGTCAATTTCTTCAAACAAGAATGGGACGCGCTATGGCCAAACGAGGAGTAATTCACACCTCAACTTCAAACGCAGATAAGCACCTTGAGGAAATCGAAGCTCAGCGGAACGTTTATTTGGCGCTACGTGCTTTGGAAAAAGCTGCACAACTGCGTGTTCTTCGAAACTCTGCGGACATGTTAGAGCTAGCGCTATCGATACCAGATGCAAATCAAAATACGGATAGTGGGGAATCTTTCACGATTCCGATTAAGGATACTTCGTCAACGATAAGTTCAGATTCGATCAATGAGACGTCCGATGACGACGGCGTAAATCCTGTTGCTCTCAAATGGATCCGTAGAAGCGGCTTTGATCCAAAGAACTTGCAGTCTCTTTTCAGTCTAGGGATTGATGAGATTGATTTGGTCGCGAAAACAATACCGGGGCGCAGCGTTCGCGATAGGCTGCGCAACGTGCTTTTGTTAAAATGCATTGCGGCATACTTGAGTTCGGGAGTGGCAAGAGTAAGCGATGAGCAACTCCGAGAGGCCGCTTCTCATTATAATGCTTACGACCAAAGCAATTTTTCGACACAAATGAGATCGCTGGCTGCGGAGGTCGGCGGCGCAAAAACGAATGGCTACACGTTAACAGCTCGCGGTCTTTCTTCTGCCACCGAACTAATTCGAGAGATGTTGCTCTCAAAATGATGTTCAAAAATCGCGAAGATGCCAACGTGATACTTTCAGGTGAACGAGCGTAGCCTGGATGAAGCGAAGCGCAATCCGGGACCGCAATTTGATCCGCATTTCGCTAAGTTCCATGCGGGCTACAACAGACTGCTCCCCGCCCTCACCCCTTCCCCTTTATCGGCTGAAAGCTGATTTTCAACCGATGCCCGGTCGCGCGGGCGAAACGTAACAACGTGCGCGTGGAGGGCCGGCCGCGTCCGCTTGCGAGCAAGCGTAGCCCGGATGGAGCGACGCCGGAGCCGCTTGGCGGAGGCGGATGCGCAATCCGGGACAGCGTCAATTCGAAGTCCCGGATGTCGCAAGAGATTCATGCGGGCTACGGAAGCTCTCACACCAAATCGATTTGATTAAGTGGAGCCCCG
>JAURVW010000512.1 GCA_030655275.1 Solirubrobacteraceae bacterium | reverse complement strand
TCCGCGTGTCGGGGGTTCAAGTCCCTCCTCCGGCATCCTGAAAGCCCTCGCAGTGCGAGGGCTTTCGTCGTTCCGGGGCGCTAGTTCTGATGCGGGGCCGACACGTCTCCGCGCCAGCCGCCGGCGTCGGCGCCCTGCTTCTCGATGTAGGCCTTGAAGCGCTTCAGGTCGCCCTTGACCTCGCGATCGAGCACGCCGAGGGCGTCGCCGACCTTTTCGATCACGCCGTGGGGCTCGGCGTCGAGCTGGAGCATCACCTTCGTGGTGGTGTCGTCGATGCGGTGGAAGGTGGCCACGCCGGCGTGCTTGGCGCCGCTGGTGGAGGCCCAGGCCACGCGCTCGTCCGGATGCTGCTCGGTCACCTCGGCCGTCCACTCCTCCGTCCGACCGAGGATCTTCGCCTTCCACTGCAGGTGGGTCTCATCGGTCTGGACGACGGCCTCGATGTGCTCCATGAACTGCGGGAACTTCTCGAACTGCGTCCACTGGTCGTAGACCGCGCGGATCGGTGCGTTGACTTCGATTGATTCTTCGACGGTGGCCATGAGATGGTCCTTCGATCGTTGGGCTTACCGGAGGTACGGCCGCCGGTGCAACGCTGGGACAACGACGCGCGGGTCTGAGCCGGTCGCGGTCGGCGAACGCCCTTGGTTCCTCGATCGACGCGGGATCCGTGCCGATCGAGCGAGCGTCGAGTCTACGCCCGCTCGCTTGCCGTCACCCCTCCGTAGTTCCTTTGATCTGCACACGCGGGAAACGCCGCACCGCCGCGACCGAACGACGAGGCAACTCGTCAGCTGGTGAGCGCTTCGTGGTCCAGGGACAGGAAGACATCGAGGAGTTCGGGGTCGAACTGGGTGCCGCCACGACTGGCGATCTCGTCGATCGCGCGCCCCACGGACCAGGCTCGCTTGTAGGGCCGTTCGTGGACCAGCGCGTCGAACACGTCGACGAGGGCGACGATCCGCGCCGCATCGGGGATCGCCGCGCCGGCCAGGCCCGACGGGTAGCCCTGGCCATCCCAGCGCTCGTGGTGTGAGAGCGCGATCTGCTCGGCCAGCTGCATGATCGGTGAGCGACTCCCGCCGAGGATCTCCCCACCGCGGACCGTATGCAGCTGCATCTCGCTGCGCTCGCCGGGGTCGAGTGGTCCGGGTTTGAGCAGGATCGCGTCCGGCACCGCGAGCTTGCCGATGTCGTGCAGCGGTGCTGCCCGCTCGAGCAGGCCGGCGAACGCTTCGTCGTAGCCTGCCCGCTCCGCCACGAGTCGGGACAGCCGCCCGATGCGCCGCGCATGCTGGTGGGTCTCGTCGTCGCGGTACTCCGACGCGAGCGCGAGCTGCTCCAGGGCCTCCGTCCTCGCCCGCTCCAGGTCGGCCGTCCGGGCCTGCACGAGCGTCTCGAGCCGGCTGCGGTCCTCGATCAGGGCCGAGTGCAGCTCATGGTGGGAGAGGAGACTTCGCACCCGGAGCAGCGTTTCGAGTGGATCGACGGGCTTCGTGAGGAAGTCGTCGGCGCCCGCGGCCAGCGCCCCGAGCCGCGAGTCGGTCGCGAGGTCGGCGGTCAGCACGAGCACGGGAAAATGCCCGTCGCCGGTGCGCCCGTGCGCCAACGCCTGCAACACGGCGAACCCGTCCGTCCCGGGCATGTGGAGGTCGAGCAGCAGGAGGTCCGGCGGTGCGTCGAGGCAATGCTCGGTCGCGGCCTCGCCGCCGGCGAACGCGCGCACGTGTTCGTATCCGGCGCGGGCCAGCAGCCGCCTCAGGATCGACAGGTTCGCCGGCTCGTCGTCGACGAGCACCACGCGCGCCGAGCTCCCGAAGGCGGTGGCGGCGACGACGGGCGACGACGACACGGCCATCGGACCGTCAGACCCGTGGATCATGCTCGCCATTCGCAGGCGTGCCCAACAGCTCGAGCACCTTGCGGCGCAGCTGATCGGCCGTGAACGGCTTCTCGATGAACTTCGACGCCGGATGCTGGAGCACCTCGTCGGTGAGCATCTTGTTGCTGTAGCCCGACATGAAGAGCACCCTCGTCCCGGGGTCTCGGGCACGGATCAGCTCGACGAGTTCGGTTCCGGGCCTGCCCGGCATCACGACATCCGTCAGCACGAGGTCGACGGACCGGGTGCCGGCGAGGATCTCCAGGGCTTCGTCGGCCCCGCAACACGCGGTCACGTCGTATCCCGCCTTCCGCAGGATCCGCTCGGTGATGCTCCTGACATCGGCGGCATCTTCGACGACCAGGATCCGCTCGCCACGACCGCCGGGTGCCGGCGCCTCGGACTGCTCCGTCCGTTCTGGCCGGGTCAGCGTGGCCGGGAGGTGCACGTGGACGGCGGTCCCGCGCCCCGGCTCGGAGTAGAGCGCCACCCGTCCGCCGACCTGGGCCGCGATGCCGTACACCGTGGAGAGCCCGAGCCCCGTGCCCTGGCCTTCCGGCTTCGTCGTGAAGAACGGCTCGAACGCTCGCGCCAGAACCTCCGCGTCCATGCCGGAGCCGGTGTCGCTGACGGTCAGCGTCACGTAGTTGCCGGGGCTGAGCCCGACCCGCGCCTTCGCGAACTCCTCGTCGACGACGGTGTTGCGCGTCTCGACGATCAGACGCCCGCCGGACGGCATCGCGTCTCGCCCGTTGATCGCCAGATTCACCACGATCTGCTCGAGTTGGCCGCGGTCCATCGACACGCTCCACAGCTCGTCGTCGGCCGAGACCTCGAGGTCGACGTTCTCGCCCAGGGCTCGCGTGAGGAAGCTGTGGAGTCCGGACACCAACGCCCCCGGATCGAAGACCTCGGGCTCGACGATGTCGCGGCGGCTGAAGATCAACAACTGCCGGGTGAGGGTTGCGGCGCGCTTCGCGGCAAGCCCGATCTCCTCGGCGTCCTCGCGGGTCTGCGACCCCGCGGGAAGGTCCTCGGCCACGAACGCGGCGAGGTTCAGGATCACGCCGAGCAGATTGTTGAAGTCGTGTGCGATGCCGCCGGCGAGCTGCCCGACGCTCTCCAGACGCCGGGTCTGTTCGAGCTCTCGCACGAGGGCCGTCTCGCGCAGTTGCGCCTCCGTTGCGAGCGTCTCGGCCCGACGGGCGGCGGTGACGTCCCGAATCGAGACGACGGCCCCACGGTGACGTTGCCCCGGTCCGTCGAGCGGAGCGATGCTGATCTGGACGATCAGTTCATGGCCGTCGCGATGCCGCCGCACGGCTTCGTACCGCCGGGTCCGGCCCGCCCGCACCGACTCGGACACCTCGAACTGATCGGCCGGATCGTCGGCATGCACGACATCCTCGGGACGGCGACCGAGCGCCTCGCGCTCGGAGTACCCGAAGAGCTCCTCCGCGGCCGGGTTCCACGTGCTGATCACCCCGGTCTCGTCGAGCGCCACGATCCCGTCGGCCGACTGGCGGATCAGCATCGCCGTCCACGCCCGCTCCGCCTCGGCCGCGAGACGAGCGGACATGTCGCGCGCGATGGTCGACGCGCCGACCACCGTTCCGTTCGTGTCGCGTACGGGAGAGACAGCGATCGAGACGGGGACCCGTGCCCCTGATTTCGTGACTCGTTCGGTGTCGTAGGGCGGAACGGAACGCCCGGCGACGACCTCGGCGAGGATGAAGTCGCTCTCCCCGATCAGTTCCTCCGGGATGATCAGGGAGACCGAGCGCCCCACCATCTCGTCGGCCGTGTAGCCGTACAGCCGCTCGGCGGCCGGGTTCCACGCCGTCACGGTCCCCGCGGTGTCCTTGGCGAGGATCGCATCGTGGGACGAGTCGACGATCGCCGCCAGCCGAGCACGGATCGCAGCGTCGTCGCTATGCATCGGGGTCATCCCGCGCGCTCATTCGAGGCGTGTCTCATGGGCAGCCCTCCCCCAGGCAGCTCGTGTTGGTCGACCGTTTGGACTGCGACGAACGAGAGCAGCTCCGGAGTGGATCGCCCATTCTTGCCGCCTCGAGGCCCGAATAGCAAACTGGTCTGCGGTATCCGCTGGGCAGCCCCT
>JAURVW010000510.1 GCA_030655275.1 Solirubrobacteraceae bacterium | reverse complement strand
GCCGAACGCCACCATGTCGGCCGCGCCGCTCGCGACCGCGTCGAGCGCCATCGCGCGGGAGTAGCCGTTGTTGGCGATCCAGGCGCCGGACTCGTTGCCCTTCTTGTAGACCGCGCGCAGCGCGGCGAAGTCGAAAGGCGCGACATCGCGCGGGCCGCCGGTCGCGCCTTCGACGACGTGGATGAAGGCGAGCTTCAAGGGCGCCAGCTTCGCGACGACGAGTTCGTAGGTCGACTGCGGGTCGCTGTCGGGCTTGGCGTCGTTGGCCGGCGTGACCGGCGAGAGGCGGACCCCGGTGCGCCTGGCGCCGATCTCGTCGGCGATCGCGGTCATCACTTCGACGATCAAACGCGCGCGGTTCTCCGGCGAGCCGCCGTATCGATCGGTGCGGTCGTTGATGCTGTCGCGGATGAACTGTTCGAGCAGGTAGCCGTTCGCGCCATGCACCTCGACGCCGTCGAAGCCGGCGGCGATGGCGTTGCGGGCGGCAACGCGGTAGTCCTCGATCAGGCGCGGGATCTCGTCGGTGCGGAGCGCGCGCGGCTCGGAGACATCCTCGAAGCCCGCCGCCGTGAAGGTCTTGCCGTGTGCGCGGTTCGCGGTGCTCGACACCGGCACCGTGCCTTTCGGCAGCAGCGAAAGGTGCGAGATGCGGCCAACGTGCCAGAGCTGCACGACGATCTTGCCGCCCTTCGCGTGGACCGCGTCGGTGACCTTCTTCCAGCCGGCGACCTGCTCGGCGCTGTAGATCCCCGGCGTGTCGAGATAGCCCTGGCCTTCGGCCGAGATCTGCGTGCCTTCGGTGACGATCAACCCGCCGCTCGCGCGCTGGGCGTAGTACTCGGCCATCAGCGCCGTCGGCACCTGGTTCGGGCCGGCGCGGTCGCGCGTCAACGGCGCCATCACGATGCGGTTGGCAGCGGCGATGTCGCCGAAATGGATCGGGTCGAACAGCGTGGTCATGGATTTGGCTCTGTGAAAGTGAATGCAGCCATGCTACGAGCCGACCGAATAACAGGACGGCGCGCAGCCTGGGTCGAAATCGGGTAGGGCGTTCGAGTGGGCTTCAGAAGCCTTCGAGCACGACCTTGCCCTGCGCGGTGCCGCTCTCGATCAACGCATGCGCGCGTTTCAGGTTCGCGGCGTTGACGACACCGAAGTTCTCGCCGAGCGTCGTGCGCAGGCGCCCTTCGTCGACGAGCGCGGCGACGCGGTTCAGCAGCGCGCCCTGCTCGGCCATGTCGGCGGTCTGGAACATCGAGCGCGTGAACATCAGCTCCCAGTGCAGCGAGAGGCTCTTGGCCTTCAGCGGGCGCGCGTCGAGCGGACCTTTCGGGTCGTCGATCAGCGCGAGCTTTCCTTGCGGCGCGAGCGACGCAATGATCTCGGCGTAGTGCGCTTCGGTTTGCGTGAGGCTCGCGACGTGGGTGACGGCGTCGATGCCGATGCGC
>JAURVW010000488.1 GCA_030655275.1 Solirubrobacteraceae bacterium | reverse complement strand
CGGTTCCTCGGCGGCCCGCTCGACCCGATCGCCGTCCCGGCCTTCGTGCCGAGGCGGGGCGGTGGAGACCTGGTCATCCTGCAGGAGTCGGTGCGCGAGGCGCGGGCGAGCGGCGCCCTGGTCGACGACGACGGCCTGTTCCGGCTCGTCTCGCCGATCGTGGCCCGACCCGGACTCCGTCGGCTTGTGCACGCCCGCCTGGCCGGGCTCTCGCCCATCTCGCCGGAGTCCGAGATGGCGCTCGACCTGCTCGGGCTCGCTCCGGAGATCGGTCTCGAGCAGGCGGCCCGTGTGCTCGGGGTGCTGCAGCCGCTGCAGAACGGAGTCACCGTCCTGGAGCGGCTCGAGACGGACGGACTGATCGAGGTGGTCGAGCGGACCGGCAGCACGGGACTGAGGGTCCAGGATCCCGTGATCGAGCTGGTGCTGCCCCAGACGGTGGGCGTGCTGCGGCGGCAGCGCATCGCGGCGGCGCTCGTCGACGAGCTGAGTGCGATCGATCCGGCAGAACTCGGTCCCGGCGAGCTGGTGGCGCTGGCCCGGCACGGGCTGGCACTCGGCCGGCGGGTCGACGCGTCCGTGCTCACCACGGCGTCGAGAGCCGCACTCCGGTCGTCACGAGCGCAGCTGGCGGTGCGTCTCGCCGCCGTCGCGCTCATCCAGGACGGCGGGGTCGACGCCGAGCTCGCGCTTGCCGCGGCCCAGTTCCAGCTCGGTCGGTTCCGCGAGGTGCAGGAGCGACTCGACCGCATCGGGCCGGCCACGGTGGGCGACGACGAGCTGGCCCGCGCCCATCGCCAACTGGTCGACCTGCTCCAGCATCGAGCGGAGCATCCGGGATTCTGGACTCTGCCCGCCGGCAGGGAACGGGTCGAACCGGCGACACCCATCGACGATCGAGAACACGCCCCGTCAATGGACCTCGCCTCGACCCTCCGGCTCGATGCGACCCGCGACTTCCTGCGGGTGCAGAGCGCCGGCCCGGCCGGCGGGTCGACGACCGTGCCGGAGGGGCTCGAGGCCCTCGAGGGGGAGAAGCTCGGCAACGAGGCCACGATCGTCGCCATGAACGGCGATCTCGACCGCGCCCATGACCTGCTCGACCGCGGCGAGGCGATCCTCGCTCCGCTCGGCGCCGACATGTTCCGTCTGCAGCTGGGACGGGCGCTGGTGGAGAGCTACGACGGGCGGATCGCGGAAGCACTCGAGACCGTCGAGCGCTTCCGCGACGTCGCCTCGGCACTCGGTCAGACCGCGCAGCAGGCCGTCTGCGACTGGTCGATCGGGGTGCTCCTCACCGTGGCGGGGCGCGCGCCCGAAGCGGTGCAGACGCTGGGTGCGGCGCTCGAGGCGATGGACCGAGCGGGCATGGCGCCCCAGCAGCTGATCGCGCGTGCCGATCTCGCGGTGGCCCTCTCGATCACGGGCGACACCGAGACGGCCGAACGGATGCTCGCGCCGGCCCTCCGAGCCCCCGACGACGGATTCCTGCTGGCCGGCCGGTCGTACCAGGCGCTCGGCTGGCTTCGTGGAGCGCAGGGTCGCGCCGTCGAGGCGCAGGCGGCGTTCCTGCAGTCCGCCGACGCGCACCTGGCACTGCACCACGCGCTTCCTGCTCTGGTGGCCCTGTGCGAGGTCGCGCGCGCGGGGGCGGCGACCTCGGTGATCGAGCGGATCGAGGCGCTCGCGCCGAGAATCCAGGGGGCATGCCTCCGGGCGTACGTGCGACTCGCCCGTGCGCTGGCGCGTGCGGAGTCGATCGACCGCGAAGCGTCCACCGACCATCGATCGGCCGTCGCGGCAGAGCTCGCCGACGAGCTCGATGACACCGCAACGGCCGCCGACGCCGCCGGGCTGCATCTGCTCGCCGCCGAGGCCTGCGCGCACGCGGCCGTGTGGCACGGCGCAGCGGGAGACGATCGTCGCGCGACGGCCGCAACCCGACGCGCCGGAGATCAGCTGGCCCTCGGCGGGCTCTCGACCGTCCCCTTCATCGCGCTCGGGTCGCCTGCGCCGGCATCGGGTGCCCTGTCCGAACGGGAGCGGGACGTGATCCGTCTCGCGACGGCGGGCCGGTCCAATCGCGAGATCGCCGATGAGCTGGTGCTCTCGATCCGCACCGTCGAGACCCATCTGCAGCGCATCTACCGCAAACTCGGTGTGCGCAGCCGCGCCGAGATCGCCGCCCTTCCGCTCGTCGCACACCCACCGATCGACCCCGACCCGACGGAAACGGCCCCGAGACCGAGGTCTCGGGGCCGTGCCTGACGCCTCGCGTCGACGGTCGAGGTCCCGCCGGGCGGCATCCGATCGCGCCGCCGGGCGGAACCGGCGCCGCTAGTGTGCGCTGCCCTCGTCGGCGAGCTTCTTGAAGC
>JAURVW010000185.1 GCA_030655275.1 Solirubrobacteraceae bacterium | reverse complement strand
CGCCCGCCGCGGCGAACCACTCCCCGCGCTGGTAGAAGACGCCGCGATCCTGCGCGGCCTCGAAAAGGCGGGTGAAGTCGACGTCTCCGATCAGGCGCGCCCACGTGAAGAATCCGCCCCGGGGCTCCGCCACCTCGACCTCGTTGCCGAACTCCGCGCGGAGTGCCGCCGTCAGCGCGCGCGCCTTCACCGCGTACTCGGCTCCGGCCGCGGAGATGGACGGGTCCAGCCGCTCGTCGGCGAGCATCCGGGTCACCACCGCCTGGAGGATGCCGCTGGTCTGTCCGTCGAGGCGATTGCGCAGCCAGGTGACGCGCTCCGAGAGGGCGGCGGGCAGCACGATCCAGCCCAGCCGGAGGCCGGGTCCCAGGGTCTTCGAGAACGTGTTCACCGCGAGCACGTGGTCGGAGCCGCGGAACGACCGACGCTCGGGCACGACGAACCCGGGGAACGAGATCGCGCGATAGGGGTCGTCCGCGATGATCGTGAAGCCGTACTTCTCGGCCAGGGCGACCAGCGCGGCCTCCTTCTCCGCGCTCAGTGTGACACCCGACGGGTTCTGGAACGTGGGCACCGTGAAGAGCGCCTTCGGGCGAAGACCCTCGCGCAGCCGGCGTTCGAGCTCGTCGGTGTCGATGCCGTCGGACCCCACCCGGATGGCAGCGACTTCGACGCCGATCAGATCGAGCACGCGGAGGAAGAGCGGATACACCGGGTCGTCGACGACGATCAGGTCGCCGGGATCGAGCAGGCTGAGTACCGCGAGCGCGAGCCCGTGCGCCCCGCCGTTGGTGATGAGCACCCGCTCGGACGAGACTCCCTCGCGCGCCGCGATCGCCGACCGCAGCTCGGGCAGTCCGGCAGCCGGCGAGTACTTCAGCAGCGGAGCCAATCTGTCGCTGTCGGTCACCTCATGGAAGGCGTCGCGATAGACGTCCAGCGGCAGCAGGTCCGTCGACGGGTTGCCTCCGCCGAGGTCGATGGCCCCCGGGGCGAGGCGGATGAGCGTCGCGTCGCCGAACCCCTGGCGGGCGGGGAGCCCGGCCAGCAGTGCGCTCGGGGTCAGGGCGGTGTCCGTCATGGGTGTCCGTTCGGGTCAGGGGCGGAAGGGGGCGAGTCTCGGGTCGGCGTCGCC
>JAURVW010000434.1 GCA_030655275.1 Solirubrobacteraceae bacterium | reverse complement strand
AGACCCGAGCGCGACGCGCTACGCGACGTTGAGCTTCGACGAAGCCATCGCGCAGAATCTCGGCATCATGGACGCCACCGCCTTCGCGCTGTGCCGCGACCAGAAGCTGCCGATCAAGATCTTCTCCATCGTCAAGCACGGCGCCCTGCGCCGCGTGGTGATGGGCGAGGACGAAGGCACCCTTGTGTACGCGTGAGAATTCTTGAGGAGAAGCCAATGACCAGCATTGCCGAGACGACCAAGACCATGCAGGCCAAGATGGACCAGTCCATCGCCGCGTTCCGCCAGAACCTCGCCATCTACGTGAACCCCGAGGCGGGTCCGCTCGCCGACGTGAACGTGCGCCGCGCCTTCTCGCTCGCGCTGGACCGCCAGGCCCTCGTCGACACGGCCATGCTGGGCAACGCGGGCGTCTCGTTCGTGCCCCCGGCCGGCGACCCCGGCGCGACCGACGCGACGAAGCTGCCGTACCACCAGCGCGATGTGGATGAGGCGAAGCGCCTGCTCGAGGAAGCCGGCCAGCCGAACCCCGAGATCACGCTGAGCTACATGGGCGACGTCGCCCAGGCGCACCACCCGGTCTACGAGATGATGCAGCAGCAGCTGGCCGAGGCGGGGATCACGCTGAACCTCAAGTCGACGCCGCTCGCCGAGATCGCGCCGATCTTCACCACGGGCGAGTCCTGGACCGACCTGGTCGCCATCCCCGGCAGCCCGCGTGCCTCGGCCGCGTTCTACCTGGAGCCGGTCCTGCTCGAGGGCGGCGTCTACAACCACTGGGACGGCAACCCCGACGCCGACAAGGCGCGCGAGCTGCTGAAGGCCGCGAAGTCCGCCGCCTCCCCCGAGGAGTACACCGACCTCGTGGCGCAGCTCGCGACCGAGGCCGCCGACCAGGCGCTCGAGTTCGTGCCCGCCGCGGTCCCGGTGTACTTCGAGGTCTGGGACGCGAACAAGCTGCACGACTACGAGAACGACGCGTTCTACTCGCGCTCGGCTCTCGATCGCGCCTGGCTGTCGCAGTGACACCCCGCCCGGGCGCCGTCGTGATCACTCGCGCCAGCGCCCGGGCATCCACTAATTCTTCTTCCGCACCAGAGAGAAAACCGGGTCGCGCATGACCGACGACGTCGACGCCCTCCGCGTCGAAGACCTCAGCATCTCCTACGGCACCGCCCCGCCGTCGGTCTCCGGTGTGTCCCTGCGCGTGCGCAAGGGCGAGATCGTCGGAGTGATCGGCGAATCCGGCAGCGGCAAGTCCAGCATCGCGCTGGCGATGATGGGGCTGCTGCCCGATTCGGCCCGCGTGACGGCCGACCGCATGACGGTCGCCGGCGCGGAGATGCAGGATGCGACGGAGCGCGACTGGGGGCAGGTGCGCGGCGTGAAGGCGTCGATGGTCTTCCAGGAGCCGATGGCGGCCCTCAACCCGTGCATGCGCATCGGCGCCCAGATCGCCGAGGTCCTCCAGATCCACGGCAAGGCCGACAAGAAGCAGGCCAGGGCGCGCGCCCTCGAGATCCTGCAGCTGGTGCAGATGCCGGATGCCGAGAAGCGGCTGAACTACTATCCGCACCAGCTCTCCGGCGGTCAGCGTCAGCGCGTCGTCATCGCGATCGCCGTGGCCGCGGGCCCCGACCTGCTCGTGGCCGACGAGCCGACGACCGCGCTCGACGTGACCGTGCAGGCGCAGATCCTCGAACTGATCAAGAGCCTCCGCGACGAGACCGGCATGGGCGTGCTGTTCATCAGCCACGACCTCGGCGTGATCGGGCAGCTCTGCGAACGGGTCGCGGTGATGT
>JAURVW010000431.1 GCA_030655275.1 Solirubrobacteraceae bacterium | reverse complement strand
ATCAGGTACTCGAGCTTGCGCGTCTTGTTGCCGCCGAAGGCGAGGCCGCTGTTGCAGTCCTCGCGCTTCGCGAACAGCTCGACCTTGCCGCCGAGGTGCGCGCTCAGGCGCTTCAAGGGCTGGATCGGCGAGGGGCCGAAGGTGAGGGCGTGACGGGGAAAACGACTCAGGTTCATGGCAAGTCCTGTGGGTGGTGGAGCGTGCCGCCATCGTAGGAAAAACGGCGATTCACAGGGTTGCAAAGAATGACGATTCGACGCAGCATGAACGACAAAATCGGGCGGTCGATAGACCGGAATTGCAAGGAAACCAGAATGAGCGCAACAAACGTTCGCAGGTACAAGGCGGCGGCACCGGAGCCGGTCGCCGACCTCGACCGCATCGACAGGCTCATCCGGCGCGCGCTGCAGCGCGACGCCTCGGTCTCGAACGTCGCGCTGGCGCGCAAGGTGAACCTGAGCGCGCCGGCCTGCCTGCGGCGCGTCGAGCGGCTGAAGAAGCTGGGCCTGATCACCGGCATCGTCGCGCTGCTGAACCCGCGCGCGCTCGATGCCGGCATGGTCGTGATGATCGGCGTCGTGCTCGACCGGTCGACGCCCGATTCGTTCGCGGCGTTCGAGAAGGCCGTCACCAAGGTCTCCGGATGCATGGAGTGCCATGTCATCACGGGCGAGTTCGACTACTTCATGATCGTGCGCACCCGCGACAACGAGAGCTTCAACCGCCTCCATGCCGAGCAGTTGCTGCAGCTTCCCGGCGTGCGGCAGGTGCGCTCGTTCATGGGGTTGAAGCAGGTGCTGTCGACGACGCAGTTCCCGGTCTGAAGGTCAGGCGGGAGCGCGAGGCGTGCGCTTGTGCTGGGGCAGATCCCGGCCGGGCAGGCAGTCGGTTAAAGCGCGCCGAGCGGCCGGAAGCGACGAGCGTTCGGGCGACGGCAGAGACGATAGGAATGCGCCTACGCGGCGACGCGGCGTGCAGCCGCATCCGAACCCCGGCGCGCGGCCGTAACGGCTCCTGACCCATCAACCCAGGAGTACCGATGAAGCACAGTCCCACCATCCTCGTCGTCGCCGTCATGGTGCTGGCCACCGCCGCCAGCGCGCAGGCCTTCGCGGACGACAACGGCGATGCCGGCCAGCCCAACCCCGTCAAGGCGGCGGTCGCCAAGGCGGTCGGCAAGGTCCGCGCCGATGCCGACATGCTGACCGTGTTGAAGGCCCACGAGAGCCTGAAGCCGAAGGCGATCGAGAAGGTCGATGTCGCCACGGCACGCGCCAACCCGACCATCGCCGATGCCGTCGACGTCGTGCTGAAGCAGCAAGGCAAGAGCACCAAGCCCGAAGACCTCGTTCCCGGCATCACCAGCAAGGACACGGCGATCACCGGCGCCGCCGGTCAGCTGCCGGCGCGCATCTACACGCCCGAAGGCGCCGGCCCGTTCCCGGTCGTCGTCTACTTCCACGGCGGCGGCTGGGTGATCGCGGACAAGCAGGTCTACGACGGTGGCGCGCGCGGCCTCGCCAAGCAGGCGAATGCGGTCGTGGTGTCGGTCGACTATCGCCAGGCACCCGAGAACAAGTTCCCGGCCGCCTGGGACGACGCGCTCGCCTCGTACAAGTGGACGCTCGCGAATGCAGCTTCACTCAAGGGCGATCCGAAGCGCGTCGCACTCGCGGGCGAGAGCGCCGGCGGCAACCTCGCGCTGGCGACCGCGATCGCGGCACGCGATGCCGGCCTGCAGCAGCCCGCCCACGTGCTGGCCGTCTATCCGGTCACGCAGACCAGCCTGAACACCGAGTCGTACATCGAGAACGCGGTGGCGCAACCGTTGAACCGGGCGAGGGTGGCGTGGTTCGTCGACAAGCTCATCAGCTCGAAGGTCGACCTGAAGGACCCACGCCTGCAACTCATCGACGCCAAGCTCGCGGGCCTCGCGCCGGTCACGCTGATCAACGCGCGCATCGACCCGCTGCGGAGCGACGGTTCGAAGATGGAGGCGGCGCTGAAGA
>JAURVW010000410.1 GCA_030655275.1 Solirubrobacteraceae bacterium | reverse complement strand
CCATCACGCCAATTCATGGACTTCCGCCCCGATCGCGTTACCGTCCCCGGGGCATGACCCAGGCTCGCCCGTCCACGAACCAGACCTCCACCGTGCTCTCCCGGCGCGACCTGCAGTTCCTGCTCTACGAGGTCCTCGGGGTGGAGGAGCTGGCCGAGCGCGAGCGGTACGCCGCGCACTCGCGGGACCTCTTCGACGACGTGCTCGCCCTCGCCGAGCAGATCGCCACCGACGAGTTCGCGCCCCACAACCGCATCTCCGACGTGCACGAGCCGGTGATCGACGAAGAGGGCCGGGTCGTGCTCCCGCCCGAGGTCGGCCCCGCGCTGAAGGCCTTCGCCGACGCCGGCATGATCGGTTCGAGCATGGACGAGGCCGTCGGTGGCCTGCAGCTCCCGCACGTGATCACGAACGCGATCTACGCCTGGTTCCAGGCCGCGAACATCGGCACGACCGCCTACGCCGGCCTCACGACGGGCGCGGCCAACCTGATCCAGGCCGTCGGCACGCCCGACCTCATCGACCGCTGGGTGCCGCCGATGGTGGACGGCCGCTATTCCGGGACGATGTGCCTCTCCGAGACGCAGGCCGGCAGCTCCCTCGCCGATGTCGCGACCCGCGCCGAGGACCGCGGCGACGGCACCTTCCGGATCTTCGGCAGCAAGATGTGGATCAGCGCCGGCGACCACGAGCTCACCGAGAACATCGTCCACCTCGTGCTCGCGCGGCTCCCCGGCGCGCCCGCGGGGATCAAGGGCATCAGCCTCTTCCTCGTGCCGAAGGTGCTCGTCGACGACGACGGCCGGCTCGGCGAGCGCAACGACGTCGTCCTGGCCGGCATCAACCACAAGATGGGCTGGCGCGGCACCGTGAACTGCGTGCTCGGCTTCGGCGAGGGCACGCACACACCGGGCGGCGAGGCGGGCGCCGTCGGCTGGCTCGTCGGCGAGCCGGGGCGCGGTCTCGCGGCGATGTTCCACATGATGAACGAGGCCCGGATCGGCGTCGGCATGGGCGCCACCGCCCTCGGCTACACCGGCTACCTCAAGTCGCTGGAGTACGCGCGGCAGCGCCCGCAGGGCCGGCCGGTCGCGGGAAAGGATCCGTCGACGCCGCAGGTCGCGATCGTCGAACACGCCGACGTGCGCCGCATGCTCCTCGCGCAGAAGAGCTGGGTCGAGGGTGCGCTCGCGCTCGTGCTCATCGCCGGCCAGACCCTCGACGACTCCCAGACCGCCCCGGACGACGACGACCGTGAACGGGCGTCACTCCTGCTCGACGTGCTCACCCCGATCGTGAAGTCGTGGCCGGCGCAGTGGTGCCTGGCTGCGAACGACCTCGCCATCCAGATCCACGGCGGTTACGGCTACACCCGCGAGTACGACGTGGAACAGCACTACCGGGACAACCGCCTCAACCAGATCCACGAGGGCACCCACGGCATCCAGGCCCTCGACCTCCTCGGTCGCAAGGTGCTCGG
>JAURVW010000407.1 GCA_030655275.1 Solirubrobacteraceae bacterium | reverse complement strand
ACGCATTCATGAAGCGGCCGATCAACGCTCCGAGTCGGCGCTCTTCCGGCA
Source organism: Solirubrobacteraceae bacterium (assembly GCA_030655275.1). Taxonomy (GTDB): domain Bacteria; phylum Actinomycetota; class Thermoleophilia; order Solirubrobacterales; family Solirubrobacteraceae; genus JAGIBJ01. The sequence goes on along the minus strand of JAURVW010000407.1, from coordinate 1,377 downwards.
GGTCGGCCTCGTCGAGAGGCGGTGCCGACAGTTCTACGAGGCGCGAGACATGCGCGTCTGCGATGTGGAACAGCACTTCGCCCTTGTCGCGGTAGTAGTGATAGAGCGTCGCCTTGCCGAGTCCGCAGGCCTCGGCCACGTCGTTCATCGACACGCCGTGATAGCCGCGTTGTGCGAACAGCTCCGCGGCGGCGGCGAGGATCGCTTCGCGCTGGCTTGTATGGTGTTGACCCCTCGGTGCCGTCATGACGCCCCTCGACATTGCGGTCGAGATTGTTGTGCATTCGGGCGTCGATCCGTGGCTCGCTGTGGGTCGTTCACCGAATTGATGCCAGATCGTCGGCCTCCCGCGCCCTTGCGCCACGGCCGCCTGGAGTGCAATGCACGTCATCTGGCCCGCGACTCGCCTGCGGTCGTTCGCCTGCGCCTGCGCCCGCGCACGCCTCACGCCGGAATCGTTGCGAACCGCGGCAGGCACCCCACGCCGATCTATGTGCGCCAGCGCACAGACGATTGTGTCTTGCCGGTTCACATTTCGCCTCACAAAGGACTGGCGTTCGCTGTCTCGCGCCTTTCATCGCGTCCATGACGGAGGCCGCTTGCTTGCGCAGGGCCTGTGGGGGAGCTGCTTGTGAGTCATCCGAAGAGTCGTCCGCAGATCGCGCTTGCCGAGTGGTCGAGGACTGCAGTCGGCTCTGCGCTCGCATCATGAGCCCGCCCCTCGCCGCGCAGGAAACGGTCGGCCGGGACGTGATGCCGTCGGGCAGACCGGCGATGCGGCCGTTCGCGTTGGCGATGACGACGTTGTCCCTGGTCGGGTTGACCTCGGCACTCGTCCTGCTCGGCACGGCGCTCTCGGGCAACGACGTTCAATGGGTGGGCGCCCCGGCTCTGGTGCTCGTCGCGCTCGCCTTGTTCGCAGGCTGCCTGGCACTGCGGCGGTGGCATCTCGACGCCGCCGCCCGGCACACCTTGGCGGCGCGACTCAGCAACTTCCACGCGGTCATGTCGCAGACCAACCGACTGGTGCTCCGGCGGCCGAATCCCGGCGAGCTGTTCGAGGGCGTTTGCGAGTTGTGCATCGATGCCGGCCAGATGGACCTCGTCATCGTCGACATGTTCGACGAGGGCGAGATTCACCGCGCCACGGCCAAGGTCACGGGCGTCGGTCGAGCCCCTCCGTCGCCGGGGCTTCTGTTGGACGGCGCGCGCCTGCAGGCGCTGATGATGACGCTGGCGCAGCATTCGGGAAACTGCATCGTCGTTCACGACGCCTCGATCGACGATCGCCTCAGCGAGGCGCGGCCCTGGTGCAGCGCCAACGGCCTGCGTTCACTCGCGGCGATCCCCTTGCGACGCGGCGAGGTGCTGATCGGG
>JAURVW010000368.1 GCA_030655275.1 Solirubrobacteraceae bacterium | reverse complement strand
AGATCGTGCTTTACGACGCGACGACGCGCTGGGTCGCCGTGGCCGGTTTCAACGAAGCCGTGCTGCAGAGCCGCGTCGACGCCGAATTCCTGCACGCCTCGGCGCTCGCCGGCCTGCTGCCCTTGAGCGCGCCGGAGCAGACCGGCCGGCTCGGCCGGCCGGCCTACAACCGCGCCGATTACCACGCGCTCGGCGCCCTGCTCTACTGGGCGCTCGCGGGCCACGCGCCGTTCGGCGAGACCGAGCCGCACGCGCTGCTGCACGCCTTGTTGACGCGGGTGCCGGCGCCGCTGGACGCGCTCAACGCCGCCGTCTCTCCGGAACTCTCCGCGGTCGTCGCGAAGCTGCTCGCGAAGCAACCCGAGCAGCGCTATCAGTCGGCGCGCGGGCTGCGCATGGACCTCGAACGCTGCCTCGTGATCGCCAGGCGGCCGGCCGACGAGAACGAAGGCGCGCCGCCCCCGGAGCCGTTCAAGCTCGGCGCCGACGACCGCCGCATCCGCCCGACGCCGCCGAGCCGCCTGTTCGGCCGCGAACTCGCGCTGCGCCGGCTCGAGGCGGCGCTGCAATCGGGCGGCGGCGAGGCGCGCGTCGCGATGGTGCGCGGCTACGCCGGCACCGGCAAGTCGGCGCTGGTGCGCGCGCTCTACCCGGCCGTGACGCTGCGCGGCGGCATCGTCGCCGCCGGCCGCTACGACCCGAACCGCCGCCTCGCGCCGTTCACCGGCATCGCCAGTGCGCTCGACGACCTCGCCCATTACTGGCTCGCCGACGACCCGGCGACGCTCGCCGACACGCGCGAGCGCCTGCTCGCCGCACTCGGCCCGCACGCCGGCTTCCTGGCGCGCGTGGCGCCTGCCTTCGCAACGCTGTTCTGGCGCGGCGAGGCCATTCCCGCCGCGCCCGACGACGGCACCGACAGCCTGCAGCACATGAAGCAGGCGCTGCACGGCGTGTTCCAGCTCGTGCGCGAGCGCGGCACCACGCTGCTGCTCTTCATCGACGACCTGCAGTGGGCCGACACCAACTCGTTCGACCTGCTGAGCGCGCTCGCGCTCGACGCCGGCCTCGCGCCGGTGCTGCTGGTGGGCGCCTACCGCGACAACGAGGTCGATGCCACGCACCCGCTGACCGAGTTGCTGCAGAAGATCGAA
>JAURVW010000175.1 GCA_030655275.1 Solirubrobacteraceae bacterium | reverse complement strand
CGCGACGCGATCGACCTGATCGCGTAGAGGCGGGGCAAGCGGCTCAGCCGGCTCGGTCGACGGGAGGACCGCCGGGGCGCGGCCGATCCATCCACATCTCCGGGTGGGCCGGCGGACCGAAGCCGAACGGCTCGTACACATGGTGGGCGTCGAGCGTGATGAGCGACATCCGCTTCGCCGACTGCAGCGCCGGATGGTCGACGATCGCGCGCATCATCGCCGTCCCGATGCCGTGCCCGCGCGCCTCTTCGAAGACGAACAGGTCGGCGATCCAGGCCAGCGCGACGTGGTCGGTGACGACCCGGCCGAACGCGACCTGCCGGCCACCCGCGTAGGCACCCAGACACATCGACGAGGCGATCGCGAGCTCGGTCAGCTCACGTGGACGGTCCTTCGCCCAGTACGACTCACCGGCGAGGTACGCATGGATGCGACCGACCTCCAGACGGGTCTTGTCCTCGGAGATCTCCAGGTCGTCGAACATGCGGAGATCATCGCGCAGTCACGGCGAGAAGCGAAGGCGATCAGGCCACGATCTGCAGATTGGCCATGGATTCCGATGCCACATCTCTGACAGCGTGGGAGCCATGCAATCCACGTCGACGCAGCTGCCCCTCCGAACGCCTCGGCGTACCGCCCCTGTCGCCATCGCCGGCGTGCTCCAGGGCCTCGCCGCCGCCCTCATGTTCCGGGCCGGGCTCGGGCTCGATCCGTGGAACGTGCTCGTCGCCGGGCTCGCCGACGTACTCGCCATCCCGTTCGCAGTTGCCTTCGCCGTGGTCGGATCGGTCGTCGTCGCGGCCGTCCGCGGACTGAGGAGCGGAGATGTGGTCGATGCCGCGACGGTTGCCCTGGCGGCGACGGCGTCGGTGGCCGTCGCCGTCGCCCTCATCCCCGAGCCGGCCGCCCGCGACATCGAGCTCGGGTGCACGATGCTCGTGGCCGGAGTGCTGCTCGGCGGCGTCGGCCTCTCGCTGATGCGTGGCGTGACCGGCAGCTCCGCCGCGAGCGAGCAACTCTGGGAGACGATCGTCGATCGCACCGGCCTCACCCCGTTCCAGGCCCAGGCCTTGGTGCAGGGCACGGTCGGCACGATCGGCTTCGCGCTCGGCGGGCTCGTGAACTTCGGTACGGCGCTCGCGGTGCTGACCACCGGCGCCATCGTTCGCGCGGCCACGCCCTCGATCGTCCGCGCGGCCGGGCCGCACGTCGTCCCTGGGGCGGACGCCGCGTCGATCGACGAGCCCGTCGCCACCGGGCAGCCGACGCCTCAGTCGATCGTGGCGAGCACGTCGTTGACGGCGCCCGCGCGGGTGTCCGGGTTGATGAACGCCAGTCGGAGCACCGTGCGCCCGCGCCACTTGGTCGGCACGCAGAGCAGCGAGCAGTCGTCGGCGACGCGTCGCGACCAGGCGGCGTAGTCGGCATCCGTCCAGCCCGGCCGCTCGAACACGAGGATCGACAGCTCCGGCTCGCAGACGAGCCGGAGCGTCGGGGCCGACTCGATGAACGCGGCCACGTCGCGGGCGGTGGTGAGCGTCTGCTCGATCGCCCGCGTGTAGCGGTCGGTGCCGTGGGTGGCCAGGGAGTACCAGAAGGGCAGGCCGCGGGCTCGGCGCGAGAGGTGGACGGCGAGATCCGTCGGGTTCCACGCCTGGCGGTCGAGCTGGTCGAGGTAGCCGGCGAGCTGGGTGTGCGCGGCGCGGGCGAGCGCCGGCTCGCGGTACAGCAGCGCGCAGGAGTCGTAGGGCGCGAAGAGCCACTTGTGGGGGTCGACGATGAAGCTGTCGGCGCGCTCGATGCCGTTGAAGCGGTCGCGTACCGAGGGCGCGGCCAACGCGGCGCCGCCGTAGGCGCCGTCGACGTGCAGCCAGACCCCGCGGGCCTCGCACACGTCGGCGATGTCGTCCAGGTCGTCGATCAGTCCGGCGTTCGTCGTCCCGGCGGACGCGACGACGGCGAAGACGTCGGGCTCGCGGTCGAGCACCTCGGCGAGCGCCGCGCCCGTGAGGTGATCGCGCTCGTCGCCCTCGACCGGCACGACCTCGACATCGAGCACCCGTGCGGCGGAGCGGATGGAGGAGTGCGCATCGGCGGTGCACGCGAGCTTCCAGCCCCCGGCGGGGCGACCGCCGCGCTTCGTCGAGGCGGTCTCACGGGCAGCCATGAGCGCCGAGAGGTTGCCGCTTGTGCCGCCCGACACGAAGCAGCCGCCGGCCTCCTCGGGCCAGCCGAGCAACCCGACGATCCAGGCGAGCGCCTCGTTCTCGGCGAAGATCGCGCCGGCCCCCGCCTCCCAGACGCCCGCGAAGATGTTGGCGGCGCTCGTGGCGAGGTCGAACCCGACGGCGGCGCGCGTGGGCGCCGACGGGATGTAGGAGAGGTTCATCGGGTCGTCCTGCGCACGCGTGGCGGGCACGAGCACCTCGTCGAAGACCTTCATCGCGGCCACCGCGCCCATGCCCTCCGCCGTGATCGTCGGCCCGGCGTCGGCGGCGATGTCGTCGCTCGGGCGCGCGCCGGTCTTCGGATCGGTCGGCCGGATCACGCGTCCGGCGGCCCAGGCGACGGCTGCGAGCACGGCGCCCGACTCGTCACCCCAGATCCGGGAGCCGTCGGGGGTCATCGATCACCACGGATACGCATGGATCGAGCGTAATTGCTCGCTCCGGCGCCGTTACGCCGTCACGCGGAGGCGGCGAACGGAGCGCAGGCGCGCGCCGAACGTCGCACGCCGGGCGGG